>NZ_JBSFNQ010000038.1:0-76067 GCF_053981115.1 Streptomyces sp. NPDC003691
ACGATCGTGGCGATCAACAAGGACCCCGAGGCCCCGATCTTCGACCTCGCGGACTACGGCATCGTCGGCGACCTCCACACCGTCGTCCCCCAGCTCACCGAGGAAGTCGCGGCCCGCAAGGGCTGAGACCGACTCCCGCCCCCGGGCGGAACGGCGTGCGTACGCGGTCCGGAGCCGCGCGGTGGAGCCCACCGCGCGGCTCCGCCGTTTCCCGGCCCCCTCACCACCGTTGACGGCGATCACGACCGCCGCATAGCTTCGCCGTCCGGAGCCTGTCTCCGGCCGGCGGAAAACGGGAGGAGCGCGGTATGGGGCGGCGGAAGCGGTTGCCAACCACCTTCGACGCGGCGGTCGGTGCGGCGGTCGACGCATTCCTCGCCCCGGTGGACACCGAACTCGCCCGCCGCTACCCGGGCGACCCGGGCACCCGCCAGCCCGTGCACACCGTCTACGTACCCGCCGAGTCCTTCACCGGGGACACCGTCCGCGCCTGGGGCGACGCGGCCCTCGGCGCCCTCGACGAACACGCCCCGGACGCGCCCTCCTTCGCCGCCGTCCTCGGGCTCCCGGCGGAGCTGGCCGGCCCGGTGTACGAGCGGGTACGGGCCAAGCTGGAGCGGGAGCCGGTGGAGGACCTGCGCATCGACTTCGAGGACGGCTACGGCGGTCGTACGGACGCCGAGGAGGACGCCCACGCCGTGCTGGCCGCGCGCCTGGTCGCCGAGGCGTACGAGAAGGGCACCGCCCCGCCGTACACCGGAATCCGGACGAAGTGCCTGGAGGCCGCCGTACGCGACCGGGCCATCCGCACCCTCGACCTCTTCCTCACCGGACTCGTCGAGCACGGCGGGCTGCCCCGCGGCCTGGTGCTCACACTCCCCAAGGTGACCTATGCCGAACAGGTCGCCGCGATGGACCGGCTGCTCGCCGCCTTCGAGACCGCCCACGGCCTCGGCCCCGGGACGATCGGCTTCGAGATACAGATCGAGACCAGCCAGGCCGTCCTCGCCGCCGACGGCACCGCGACCGTCGCCCGGATGATCGGGGCCGCCGGGGGCCGCGCCACCGGACTGCACTACGGCACCTTCGACTACAGCGCCTGCCTCGGCGTCGGCGCGGCCCACCAGTCGAGCGACCATCCGGCCGCCGACCACGCCAAGGCCGTGATGCAGGTGGCCGCCGCGGGTACCGGCGTACGGGTGTCCGACGGCTCCACCAATGTCCTGCCCGTCGGCCCGGCCGACCGGGTCCACGAGGCCTGGCGGCTCCACTACGGCCTCACCCGCCGCGCACTGGCCCGCGCCTACTACCAGGGCTGGGACATGCACCCCGGACATCTGCCCACCCGCTACGCCGCCGTGTTCGCCTACTACCGGGAGGGCCTGGACCGGACCGCCGCCCGACTGGCCGCGTACGCGAACAGGTCCACGGGCGACGTGATGGACGAACCCGCCACGGCCAGGGCGCTCGGCGGCCATCTGCTCCGAGGGCTGGACTGCGGCGCCCTCGACCCGGCGGAAGTCACCGGGCTCACCGGTCTGACCCGCGCGGATCTGGAGTCCTTCGCCTTCCCCCGGCGCGTCGGCCGGGCAGGGGCGGGCGGGTAGGCGCGTACGGCGAACACGCGCGGCGCCCGCGGCCGGAGACCGGCCGCGGGCGCTTCGTGCTGGTGGTGCTGTCGGAGTGTCAGGGACGCCAGATGAGCAGGTCGTAGCGTCCCGTGACCGGGTTGGGCGAGCAGTCGAAGTAGGAGGCGCCGCCCCACATGAGCCACCACGTGGCGGCCTGGGCGCACTCGCCCCAGGTGGCGTAGTCGCCACGGGGCTGCCAGCTCTTCGTGCCGACCGAGGACTGCGCCGACGTGCCCTGGGGGGAAGCCTGGGCAGTCGGAGCGGTCATGAGTCCGGCACCGGCCACGGCCGCCGCGACGGCCATACCGGCGAACACCTTACGAACAGACATGAGGTTGAGCCCTCCCTCGTCGTCTTCGCCGCCGGGGTCCCCGCCCCGGTGGCGAAAAGAAGAGTGTCCCGGTGCATCGGGCAAATCAACGGGAAGCTCATATTCCATAACGATTTGGCTGATATGCGGATGAACCGGCTGAGAATATATGCATCACGTGATGACGGGGTGGACTTACTCGTGTCCCGGATGTGCCCGTCGGTGCCACAGCCGTCATGACGGTGGGCCGGGGGCGCACGGTTCCGGATAGGTCCGGACCAATATGGACGGTTCCCTCCGGGCCCGGACGCACCGCGGCCCCGCCGGGACGGTCTGCCCGTCCCGGCGGGGCCGGGGGTGCGTTCGTACGGGGAGTTCGCGGCGGGCCGCCGCCGGCCGCCGCCGTGCTACTGAGGGGGGATCTCGCCGGAGCCGCGGGCGATCAGCCGGGTCGCCAGGGTCACCCGGGCCGGGTCGTCGTCGAAGCCGTCCAGCCGCCGGAACAGCCGCTCCGCCGCCGTACGTCCCAGCAGGGCGGCGTCCTGCGCGATGACGGTCACGCCGAGCAGGTCGGCCAGTTCGATGTCGTCGAAGCCGACCAGGGCGGTCCGCCGCGCCCGGCCCGCAAGGGCCCGCACCACCGTCACCGTCACCCGGTTGTTGCCCGCGAACAGCGCCGTCACCGGTTCCGGGCCGTCGAGCATCTCCTCGACCGCGAGACGTACTCGCTCCGGGGCCGTCGACCCCAGGGAGACCCAGGACGGATGGACCGTCAGCTCCGCGTCCTCCATGGCCGCGCGGTAGCCCCGCAGCCGCTCCACCGCGGTGTGGATCCGCGGCTGGTCGCCGATGAAACCGATCCGGCGGTGACCATGGGCGATCAGCTGGGCGACTCCCGCCCGGGCGCCGCCGCAGCTGTCGGACAGGACGGTGTCCGCGTCGATCCGCCCCGGCGGCCGGTCGACGAAGACGGTGGCGATCCCGGCTTTGATCTCCGGTTCCAGATAGCGGTGGTCGTGCCCCGCCGGAATGACGATCAGGCCGTCCACGCGCCGGGCGCAGAGCGCGAGCGCCAACTCCTGCTCGCGCTCCGGGTCCTCGGCGCTCGAACCGTTGATCAGCAGGGCGCCGTGCGCCCGGGCGACCTCCTCGACCGCCCGGCTCAGCGGTCCGTAGAACGGGTCGGCGAGATCCTCCAGCACCAGGCCGATGGAGGCGGTCCGTCCCTTGCGCAGCACCCGCGCGCTGTCGTTGCGGCGGAAACCGAGGGAATCGATGGCCTCCTGGACCCGGCGCTCGGTGTCGGCCGTGACCCCGGGCTCCCCGTTGACCACCCGGGACACCGTCTTCAGCCCGACCCCGGCGCGCGCCGCCACGTCCTTCATGGTCGGCCGGTTGCCGTAGCGGGACTCGGTGCTGCGGGAGCGGCCGGACAGCAGGGGGGAACGGTCGATGTCGGCCACGTGTGTCGTCCCGTCGTCGTGCGGTGCGGTGGGGAATGCAGCGAATGCTGCGATGAGCATAGAACCTGGACAACGTTGTCAGAGCAGGGAAGACTAGGACCGTAGCCGCCCGCAGCGGCGGGCCGCCCGGGGGGAACGGGGATCCAGGAACGATGCAGACGCAGCTCGTCGCCGCTCTCGACATCGGCGGTACCAAGATCGCCGGAGCGCTCGTGGACGGCCGTGGCCGGATCCGGTCCCGGGCCCAGCGTGCCACACCCGCCCGGGAGGACGGCGAGACCGTGATGCTCGCGGTGGCCGCGGTGCTGGCCGAACTCGCCGCCGCCCCGCTGTGGCCCCGGGTTTCGGCGGTGGGCATCGGCAGCGCCGGGCCGGTCGACGCTTCGGCGGGTACGGTCAGCCCGGTCAACGTCCCCGCCTGGCGGGACTTTCCCCTGGTCGCACGGGTGCGGCGGGCCACCGGCGGGCTGCCGGTCGGGCTGGTCGGGGACGGTGTGGCGATGACCGCGGCCGAGCACTGGCAGGGCGCGGCGCGGGGCCACGACAACGCCCTGTGCCTGGTGGTCTCCACCGGGGTCGGCGGCGGGCTGGTGCTCGGCGGCCGGCTCCATCCAGGGCCCACGGGCAACGCGGGCCATATCGGCCATATCAGTGTGGACTTCGACGGCGAACCGTGCCCCTGCGGCGGCCGCGGCTGTGTGGAAGGCATCGCCAGCGGTCCCAACATCGCCCGCCGGGCGCTCGACGGCGGGTGGCGGCCCGGGCCGGACGGGGACGCCTCCGCGGCGGCGGTCGCGGCGGCCGCCCGGGCCGGACATCCCGTCGCCCGGGCCTCGTTCGAGCGGGCTGCCCAGGCGCTCGCCGCGGGTATCGCGGCGACGGCGAGCCTGGTCGAGATCGATATCGCGGTCGTCGGCGGGGGAGTGGCGGGCGCCGGGGACGTCCTCTTCACCCCGCTGCGCCGGAGCCTGTGCGACTACGCCACGCTCTCCTTCGTCCGCCGGCTCGCCGTGGTCCCGGCACTGACCGGGACGGACGCCGGGCTGGTCGGCGCGGCGGCGGCGGTCGTTGCCCCCGCGCGGGAAGGGGATCAGGCACGGGAAGGGGATCCGGCGGACGTCGCCGACGCGGTGTGAGGGCCGTGCCGCAAGCCGGTGTACCGTCCCGGCTCCGGCGAGCCGCGGAGCACCGCGGAATCCCGGGGTACCGCAGGCCGGTCCGGCGTGTCGCGCCGGACCGGGGCCGGATCCGGCCCCGGGACCCCCTTACGTAGGGTGAGACGCCCACGGCGCCCGCGCGGACGCCCCGGCAGGGACCCGTACGCCCGGACACCCGGACACACTTCGGCCGGTGACGGCCACGGACGCCCTCCACGGGTTACGCGGCGGGGCGTTGCGGGCAATCCACTGTGGGCTATGGAAGAGGGGGAACCGTGATCGTCTGGATCAACGGTGCGTTCGGAGCAGGCAAAACGACCACCGCAGGCGAACTGGTCGATCTGATCCCGAACAGCACGCTGTACGACCCCGAACTCATCGGCGCGGAACTGCGTCTGCTGCTGCCGCCGAAGACGCTCGACGAGGTGGGGGACTTCCAGGACCTGCCGATCTGGCGACGGCTCGTGGTGGACACGGCGGCCGCCCTGCTGGCACAGCTGGGCGGGGTGCTGGTGGTGCCGATGACACTGCTGCGTCAGGAGTACCGGGACGAGATCTTCGGGGGGCTCGCGGCCCGCCGGATCCCGGTGCACCAGGTGCTGCTGAGGCCTGATGAAACGATCCTGCGCGCCCGGATCGCCGCCCGGGACGAGCCGGAGGCGGTGCTCCCGGGTGCCAACGGCGCGGGTGTGCCGGGTGTGCCGGGTGGTGGTGACGGTCCGGCGGCCCGGTCGGGGGACGCGGAAGGCCGCCGCCGGTGGGCGTACGACCGCATCGACACCTACCGCGCGGCGCTGGGATGGCTCGGGACCGACGCCTTCGTCGTCGACAACGGGCTGCTCGACCCGCGCCAGACCGCGCACCGGATCGCCGAGGCCGTACGCAGCGGGGAGGCCCCCGTCTGCGAGATCGTGCAGACGCCCGAGCCCACCGCCGAGACCGTGGCCGCCGGGGTGCTCCTCTTCGACGACCAGGACCGGGTGCTGCTGGTCGACCCGACGTACAAGCCCGGCTGGGAGTTCCCCGGCGGTGTGGTGGAGACGGGCGAGGCCCCCGCACGCGCCGGGATGCGCGAGGTCACCGAGGAACTGGGCATCGAACTCGACCGGGTGCCCCGCCTGCTGGTCGTCGACTGGGAGCCCCCGAAGCCGCCCGGCTACGGCGGGCTGCGGCTGCTCTTCGACGGCGGCAGGCTGGACGCCGCCGAGGCCGAACGGGTCAGGCTGCCCGGACGGGAGCTGCGGAGCTGGCGCTTCGTCGCCGAGCGCGAGGCCGCGCAACTGCTGCCGCCGAACCGGTACGAACGGCTGCGCTGGGCACTGCGGGCCAGGGAACGCGGGGTGGTGCTGAACCTGGAGGCGGGCGTCCCGGTCGGCTGACACCCGGCCCCGGGCGGCGGCGCGCCCCTCCTGCCGCCCGGGGCCGGTCAGGTCCCTTCTGCCGTGCCGGGCGGGACGACCGTGCCCTGGTGGTAGTACAAACGCCACCCGGCGCCGCCGTCCCCCCGCCGCCAGATCGAACTGTGCCGCGACCGGCGCGGGCCGATGACCACCTCGTACGTCACATGGACAACACCGGGCGCCAGTACGGTCCCGGTCATCCCAACGGGCTCGTACCGCGGACCGTCCTCGGACGCGCCCGGGGCCACGGGCAGCTCCGCGAGCATCGACTCCCGGTCCCACCGGCGGCCCGAAGCCCCCACCTCCACAAAACCGGGGTCCAGCAGCCGCCCGGCCCGCTCCCGGTCCGACCGTACCCGCGGAGTCAGCAGCTCCAGCTCACCCGCGATCGCCTCGGCCACCCCGTCCGGGGCCATCGCGTCCGAAGTCACCCCGTCCGGGGCCGTCGCGTCCGGGGCCGCCGCGCCCGGTGTCCCACCCGCCGGACCGCCCGCTGCCCGACCGCCTGCTGTTGGACCGCCCGCCGCCCCGCTCGCCGGACCGCCCTCCGCCGTAACGCCCTTCGCCGGGCCGCTCGTCCCGGCCCCGCCGCCGTCCCGGTCCGCCCGGCTCACTCCGCCACCGCCGCTTCCGCGGCGGCCGCGCGCAGGATCGCCGCGGTGTCCTCCGTCACCGGATCCCCGTGGCCGAAACAGACCGTCTCGGGCGCCAGCCCGGCGAGGCGGCTCATCGACTCCTTGGCCCGCGCCCGGTCGGTGTTGAACACGCCCAGAATCACGCGTCCTTCGACGGCGGCGACGGCGTCACCAGTGAACAGCACCCCGTGCCGCGGCAGATGGACCCCGATCGAACCGTCGGTGTGGCCCGGCACGTGGACCACCACCGCGCCGTCCCCGAACCCGAGTGCGTCGCCGTCGCCGACCTCGCGGTCCACCCGGGTCGGCGGGGCGGGCGGCACCGTCAGCCCGTGCTCGTAGTACGGGATCTCCCAGTCCAGCAGGACCGGTTCGGGAGTCGGGGCCTCGCCCCGGACGACCGGGGCGTCCAGCCAGTGCGCCAGGATCTCGGCACCGTACCGGTCGGCCAGCTCCTGTGCCGCGCCCACATGGTCGCGGTGGCAGTGCGTCAGCACGATCCGCCGGAGCCGGGCGGGATCCTGGCCCGTGGCCCGTATCCCCTCCTCAATGGCCGGACCGGCCGTGACATCACCGGAGTCGATCAGGGTCAGCCCGTCGTCGTCGCGCCAGAGATACGCCTGGCCGACCGGGAAGCGGAACATATGGAGCCGGGGCCGTACGTCAACGATGTCCATGGCCCGAATCTAGGCACGCCGACCGGGCCGCGTCGCGCGAGTACGCCGAGCGCGATCTTCGCCCGGCGCTGAATCGTTCCGGGCCCAGGGGCTCCCGCGCCGGACACGGAGGGCACCTCACCCGCGCGGGTGGGGTTTCCCCGGACCGGCGGCGTGGCACTCCGGACCGGGTCACACTGGCCTGGTCGGCCGTGGAGGTGCGAGGAGTGAGCGTTGCCGGTTTGACGGATCATCACGGCCCCTGGACCGTCGAGGATGTCCTGGCCCTGCCCGAGGACCGCTCGGTGCGCTACGAGCTGCTGGGGGAATCCCTCGTGATGTCTCCCGCTCCCGGGCTGCGTCATCAACGCGCGAGCTACCGGCTCCATGTCGCACTCGACGCCGCGGCGCAGGCCGCCGGCGCGCCGGCGGAGGTCCTGGAGGCCGTCAGTGTCGTCCTCCCCGTCGGTCTGGTCGTCCCGGACATCGTCGTCGCCGACGCAAGCGCCACCGTGGACGATGCCGTGAGTATCGGTGCCGACGCCGTTCAGCTGGTCGTCGAGCTGGTGTCCCCCGGCAACCGGACGCTGGACCGCAAACTCAAACCCCTGCTCTACGCCGAGGCCGCGATCCCGCACTACTGGCGGTTCGAGTTCGACCCGGCGCCCCGCCTGATCGTCGGCGAACTCGACCGCGGCCGCTACACCGAGCGGACGGCAACCCTGCCCGGCGCGGTCGCCACGGTCGACCGGCCCTTCCCCATGGAGATCGACCCGGCGGGAATCGCCCGCCGGTAGTCCGGATTCCGTGCGGCCCGCGGTCCATGGCGTGCCCGTTAGCCCGGCGCGCCCGGACCAGGGCTGCCGGGTCCGGGCACGCGGTACCGGGACGGCCCGGTACCGCGGACTCCTTTCCGGCCTACTTCGACGCCGCGTAGTTCCGCAGGAACAGTGCCTCGGTCACCGACAGGCGCTCCAGCTCCTCCGGGGACACCGACTCGTTCGGCGCGTGGATCTGGGCCGCCGGGTCGCTCAGGCCGATGAGAAGGATCTCCGCCTCGGGGTAGAGGTCCGCCAGGGTGCCGCAGAGCGGAATGGAGCCGCCCATGCCCGCGGTCTGCATCTCCTGCCCCGGGTAGGCCACGCGCATGGCGTCCGCCATCGCCGTGTACGCCGGGCTGCCGGTGTCCGCCCGGAACGGCTGCCCCTGGCCGACCTGCTCCACCGAGACCCGCGCGCCCCAGGGCGTGTGCTTCTCCAGATGTGCCGTCAGCAGCCCGGTGGCCGCCGCCGCGTCCTGGCCCGGGGGAACCCGCAGGCTGACCGTCGCCCGGGCGCTCGCCTGCACCGACGGGGTCGCCCCGACGACCGGCGGGCAGTCGATGCCGATTACGGACACCGCGGGGCGGGCCCACAGCCGGTCCGCGACCGTGCCGGTGCCGATCAGCTCCACCCCGTCGAGGACCTTCGCGTCCGAGCGGAAGGCGTCCTCGGGGTAGTCCAGGCCGTCCCAGGACTGGCCGGCCTCCAGGCCGTCGACCGTCGTCGAGCCGTCCTCGGCGCGCAGCGAGTCGAGCACCCGGATCAGCGCGGCCAGCGCGTCCGGGGCCGCCCCGCCGAACTGGCCCGAGTGGAGGTTTCCGGCCAGAGTGTCGACCCGTACCCGCAGCATGGTCATACCGCGCAGGGTCGCCGTCACCGTCGGCAGGCCGGTCCGGAAGTTCCCGGTGTCACCGATCACCACGGCGTCCGCCGCCAGCAGTTCCGGGTGCTGCTCGGCGTACCGCTCCAGACCACCGGTGCCCTGCTCCTCCGAGCCCTCGGCGATCACCTTCACGTTCACCGGCACCCCGCCGCCCGCCTTGAGGGCGCGCAGCGCGAGCAGATGCATCAGGAAGCCGCCCTTGCAGTCGGCGGCGCCCCGCCCGTACCAGCGGCCGTCGCGCTCGGTCAGCTCGAACGGCGGGGAGTCCCAGGCGGCGGGGTCCAGCGGCGGCTGGACGTCGTAGTGCGCGTACAGCAGGACCGTCGGCGCGCCCTCGGGGCCCGGCAGAAAGCCGTACACCGACTCGGTGCCGTCCGGGGTGCCGAAGACCGACACGTCGGTGAAGCCCTCGGCGCGCAGCGCGTCCGCGCACCAGCGGGCCGCGCCCTCGCACTCGCTCCGCGGGAACTGCTCCGGATCCGCCACCGAGGCGAACGCCACCAGTTCGGCCAGCTCGGCACGGGCCCGGGGCATCAGCCCCGCGACGGTCTCGGCGATCCGGTGGTCGGACATGGGCACGCTCCTGGGGGCTGCGACGTTGAGGGTAGGTGTACGGCGAACGCGCGGTCGATCCTGCCACAGCGAGCGGGTGCGGCCGCGCCGTAGGATGCCGTGCGAGAGCAGCGGGCACGCGTCGGATATCGGGAGCATAACCACATCGTGAGCAGCGAGAACGGTGTCACCGGGGCAGAGTCGGAAGCACAGGGGCACAGCGGCCCGGTGTGGGACGTGGTCGTGGTCGGCGCGGGGCCGGCCGGAGCGTCCGCGGCATACGCGGCGGCGGTGGCGGGCCGCCGGGTCCTCCTGGTGGAGAAGGCCGAACTGCCCCGCTACAAGACCTGCGGCGGCGGCATCATCGGCCCGTCCCGCGACAGCCTGCCGCCCGGCTTCGAACTGCCGTTGCGCGACCGGGTGCATGCGGTCACCTTCAGCCTCAACGGCAGACTGTCGCGGACCCGCAAGTCCAAGCGGATGCTCTTCGGGCTGATCAACCGCCCCGAGTTCGACGCCCTGCTCGTCGAGCACGCCGAGAAGGCGGGAGCCGTCCTGCGGACGGGAGTCGCCGTCGCCCGGGTGGAGCAGCACGGCGCGGCCGTGCCGGACCGGCGGACGGTGGCCGTGGTCACCACCACCGGGGAGACGATCCTCGCGCACGCGGTCGTCGGCGCGGACGGCAGCGCCAGCCGGATAGGGAAGCACGTCGGCGTCAAGCTCGACCAGGTGGACCTCGGCCTCGAGGCCGAGATCCCGGTGCCCGAGCCGGTTGCCGAGGACTGGGCCGGGCGGGTCCTGATCGACTGGGGTCCGATGCCCGGCAGTTACGGCTGGGTGTTCCCCAAGGGGCGGACGCTCACGGTCGGGGTCATCGCGGCCCGCGGCGAGGGCTCCGCGACCAAACGGTATCTGGAGGACTTCATCGCCCGCCTCGGGCTGGCCGGCTTCGAGCCGTCGGTCTCCTCGGGGCATCTCACCCGCTGCCGTAGCGACGATTCGCCGCTCTCCCGCGGCCGGGTGCTGGTCTGCGGAGACGCGGCCGGGCTGCTGGAGCCGTGGACCCGTGAGGGCATCTCCTTCGCCCTGCGGTCGGGACGGCTCGCGGGGGAGTGGGCGGTCCGGATCGCCGAGGCCCACGACGCGGTCGACGCCCGGCGGCAGGCGCTGAACTACGCCTTCGCCATCAAGGCGGGGCTCGGTGTCGAGATGGCCGTCGGACGGCGCATGCTCGGTGTCTTCGAACGCCGCCCCGGGCTGGTCCACGCGGCGCTCACCGGTCTGCGTCCGGCCTGGCGCGCCTTCACCGACATCACCCGTGGTTCGGCCACGCTGGCCGGGCTGGTCCGGGGCAGCGGTGTGGCCCGTCGCGCGCTGGAGGCGCTGGACCGCCGGATGGGCGATCCCGGCCGTCCCGCGGACCGCGGCGCGGCCGACGCTCCGGAGTCGCCGGACCACGACTCCGACGAGAAGGAGCCGTCGACCACGTAGGAGCTTTCCTGCCTGCGGAGCGGCCCGGCCCGGATCCCCGGTCCGGTGTCCGCGGCGCAGGCCGGCCGGCTGCACGGCGGTCCGCACACCGCGGTCACGTACACGGCGGTCCCGTACACGGCGGGGGATTCTTTCCGGGAACACCCGGGGGAGTCCCCCGCTGCCGTTCCCCGTTCCCCGTGGGCGCCGGTCACCTCCGGGGACCGGGGCGCCGGGATCCCTGCCACCGGCTGTTTCCCGCGTCTGTTTCCCGCGGGCGCCGGTCACCTCTCGCCGGTGATCCGGAACACCGGGTGCCGGTGGGCCGCCGCCAGCAGCTCGTCGTCCGTCGCGGCAGCGGTCACGCCGTCGAAGAACCGGCCGACCTCCCAGCCCCAGCGCTCCAGATAGGCCCGGAGCACGGCCGGCTTCTCGGCGTCGGCCAGCTCCACCGCGGTGAAGTGCCGCACCTTCCGGCCCAGCGTGAGACGTCCGCCGCCGGCCGCCCGCATATTGCGCACCCACTGGGAGTGGCCGCGCGCCGAGACCAGATAGTCGGCGCCCTCGAACGCCAGGGGATTGACCGGGATACTGCGCCACTCGCCGCTGCTGCGCCCGCGGACCGACAGCTCCGCCGACCCCATCAGGCTCACCCCGCGCCGGGCGAGCCGGGCGACGATCGCACCGAACGCACGGTCCAGACGGCCCGGGCGGAGATAGCGGGCGGCTTTGTCACCGGCCCGGGAACCCTGGGGCGAGGGATTCCGAGAGGCCCGATCGGCCTGGTGGGTCTGCTGCGACGCCGAGGTCTCCAAGGGCCGGGTGGTCTGCTGCGGTGACATGGGAACTCCTGGGGTCCGAGTGGCGAGTGCGGTGAATGTGGCAAGCGATTCGCAATGGGTCACCGTTTCCAGTGTGGATCGGCGACCCGTTGCGAGAGCGGTGCTCTCTCTTGAGATCAGTGTCCACGGATTGCCGCTCCAATGCAAGAGCAGTGCTCTCGAAATTGGTCAGTGCTCCGAAACATGGAACACTCCCCCCATGACCACGATCCGCGGGGCCAGAGACCGGGCCCGAGCCGAAGTCACCGCCGCCATCAAGGACGCCGCACGGCGGCAGGTCGCGTCGGAGGGGGCGACCAAACTCTCCCTGCGCGCCGTCGCCCGTGAGCTGGGCATGGTCTCCTCCGCGCTCTACCGCTACTTCCCGAGCCGCGACGAGCTGCTGACCGCCCTGATCATCGACGCCTACGACGCCCTCGGCGAAGCCGCCGAATCGGCGCTCGCCACCACCCCCGCCACGGCCGCCCCCACCGACCGCTGGGCCGCCGTCTGCGGTGCCGTCCGTGCCTGGGCCCTCGCCCACCCCCACGAGTACGCCCTCCTCTACGGCTCACCCGTCCCCGGATACACCGCGCCCCAGGACACCGTCGGCCCCGCCGCCCGGGTCGGCGCCGTGATGTTCACCGTCGTCCGGGACGCCCACGCCGCCGGACGGCTCGCCCTTCCGCCCCTCGACCGGGCCCTGACCGCCGAGGCCCGCAGGCTCGCCGCCGACTTCGCCCCCGATCTGCCGCCCGCCGTAGTCCTGGCCCTGGTCGCCGTCTGGGCACAGCTCTTCGGGCTGATCTCCTTCGAACTGTTCGGGCAGTTCAACAAGCTCGTCGAGGAGCGGGACGCCTTCTACTCCCGGGCCGTGGACCGGCTCGCGTACGAGGCCGGGCTGATCCGCAGGCCGTGACCGCCGCGCCCGGCCACCGGCGTTCCGCCACCTCGGCGGCCGTACGCCACGGACCGCGGCCAACGGCCGCCCGCACCGCGGTCGCAGCCGCTGCCCGCCGCCGTACTGCCGGTGGAGTACGAGCGATCACCCCGCCGGGCTGACGCACCGCCGTGGCGGCCCGTCTACGGTGGCCGCCATGGACGACAAGGCGGTGCCCACCTGCAGTCTTTCCGTCACGGGCGACCGGGAGGAACCGCCGTGGGCCCGGATCTGGGAGCGCCGCCGCGCCGCCGCCGGGCTGCCGTGGCCCTCGACCCTGCTGGTCGCGGTGTTCACCGTCGTCGGCGCGGGCGTCGCCGAGGCCAAGGGGCATCCCGGCGTCCGGGAACCCCTCGACGGCCTCGGCCGGGTTCTGCTGGTGATGCCCGCGGCCTTCCTGCTGCTCAGGCTCCGCCGGCCCGTCGCCGTACTGGCCGCCACGACCGCCGCCACCCTGCTCTACCTCTGCGCGGGCTATCCGTACGGCCCCTCGGTACTCCCGCTCGTCGTCGCCGTGTTCTCCGCCGTCGTGGCCGGACACCGGCGCGCCGCCTGGTGGGCGGCGGGAGTGTTCTGGGCTGGTCATGTGCTGCTCTCCCACTGGCTGTACGCCTATCTGCCGCCCGACGGGGACCGGGCCGTCCCCTGGGGCAAGGAGCTGGTGGTCGCCGCCTGGACGACCGCCATCCTGGCGGGCTCCGAACTGGTCCGGGTCCGCCGGGCGGAATGGGCCCGCGCCGCCGCCGAACGCGCGGTCGCGGCGCGCCGCCGAGCCGACGAGGAGCGGCTGCTGATCGCCCGTGAGCTGCACGACGTCCTCGCGCACTCCCTCTCCGTCATCCATGTCCAGGCGGGCGTCGGACTCGCCCTGCTGGACCGCGACACCGAACAGGCGCGGACCGCGCTCACCGCCATCAAGGCCGCCAGCAAGGAGGCGCTCGGCGACGTCCGCCAAGTCCTGGACAGCCTCCGCACCCCCGGCGATGCCCCGCGCGCCCCCGCCCCCGGCCTGGACCGGCTGCCCGAGCTGGTCGACCAGGCCGCAGGCGTCGGCCTCACCGTCACCGTCGAACGCACGGGCACTCCAGCCGCGCTCCCGCCGGGCACGGACCTCGCCGCGTTCCGGATCGTCCAGGAGGCACTGACCAACGTCGTACGCCACTCCGGGTCCCGTACCGCCGGGGTCCGGATCTCCTACGGGCCGGGGCGGCTGACGCTGCGCATCGACGACGAGGGGCCCGCAACCGGCTCCCACGCGGGCGGCAGCGGCAACGGCCTGGCCGGGATGCGGGAACGGGCCGCCGGGCTCGGTGGCACCATCGAGGCGGGGCACCGGCCGGGCGGGGGATACACCGTCCGCGCCGATCTGCCCCTCCGGTCCGAGAAGACGCCGTGACCTCGGCCGCGCCCGGGACACCCCGCGGCGGCGCCGGACCGGCCGTACCGTACGAAGGAGAGACGATGGTTCGGGTGCTGCTCGCCGACGACCAACTACTGGTCCGGGCAGGCTTCCGGGCGCTGCTCGACGCCCAGGAGGACATCGAGGTCGCGGGCGAGGCCGCCGACGGCGCCGAAGCCGTACGCCTGGCCGCCGAGGCACGGCCGGACGTGGTGCTGATGGATATCCGGATGCCGGTGCTCGACGGCCTCGCGGCGACCCGCCGGATCACCGCGGACCCCGGACTCGCCGGAGTGAAGGTGATCATGCTCACCACCTTCGAACTCGACGAATACGTCTTCGAGGCGATCCGTTCGGGCGCCTCCGGCTTCCTGGTGAAGGACACCGAACCCGACGAACTGCTGCGTGCGGTCCGCGCGGTGGTCGCCGGGGACGCCCTGCTCTCCCCGGGGGTGACGCGCAGACTCATCGCCGAGTTCGCCGCGCGCTCCAAGGCACCCGCGGACGACGGGCTGCTCGCCGGGCTCACCGAGCGGGAGCGGGAGGTGATGGCCCTGGTCGGCATCGGCCTGTCGAACGAGGAGATAGCCCGCAGGCTCGTCGTCAGCCCCCTCACGGCCAAAACGCATGTCAGCCGCACGATGGTGAAACTCGGCGCCCGCGACCGGGCGCAGCTGGTCGTCCTCGCCTACGAGTCCGGTCTGGTCCGCCCGGGCTGGCTGGGCTGACCGCCCGGACCGGGCCCGGTCCCGTCCGGGCGGCCGCCCTCCCGCCGCCCGGCCCGGTCCCGTACGGGGGCGAAGCGCCACAGCACCGTCGCCACCCGCACCACGAACACCAGCACGGCCGCGGCCCTGCCGATGGCTCTCAGAGCGTCCTCGAACCCTTCGGACAGGGGGAAGAGCAGGGCGGGCCCGGCTACGGCGCCGAATACGACGGCCGCCGCGAAGACGGCGCTGGCCAGCGCATAGCCGATCTCCACGGTGACCGCGTCGCGTTCGGCCCGGGTCCGGCCCGGACGTTCGGCCCGGGCTCCGTCCCGGAAACGGTCGGACTGCACGGCGGCTCCTCTCTCCGGCCCCGCGGGGCCTTCCGCTGCCCGGGCCCTCCGGCGCCGGACGGGTCCCGTCCCGCGCGGGCTCAGACGGCCGAGAACTGCCGCCAGAGCGCCGCCGCCGAGGCGTCCCCCTCCAGGGATACACCGCTCAGCGGCAATCGGTTCCAGAGGGTCAGATACAACTGCTCCGCGGTGCCCCGCAGCTCGCAGTCGACCGGCCCGGTCCCGGAGGTGTCGGTGACGGGCGGATCCGCCGAGATCCGTACCGTCCACGTCTGCCCCGTGTCCACGGTCCGCACCCGCAGCGTCCGGGGCTCGTCCGAGCGCACCCGGCTCCGGTCCCCGGCGTGGAAGCCGGCCAGCAGCTCCGTGATGCCGTCGGCGGCGAACTCCGGCGCCAGGGGCGAGAACACCCCGGGCGTCCCCGGCGCCCCGCCCAGCGCGCCCTCGGCGTCGACCCGGTGCACGGAGGTCTCGTGCGCCTGCCGCCGGACCCAGAAGCCGAGCGCGGAGGCGGCGGGCAGGAAGGTCCAGCACTCCAGATCGGCCGGGGTGGCGCGGAGCGTCTGCACCAGCTTCCGGTGCCCCTCGCGGAACCAGCTCAGCAGCGCGTCGCCGTCGAGTTCGGGCAGCGGGTCGGGCGCCATGGGCTCGCGGTGCCGCCCCGCCACATGGGACGCCGCCCACCGGTGCACGACGCCGGTATGCCGCACCAGGTCCCGTACCTGCCAGTCCGGACAGCTCGGCACCGCCGCGTCCGGGCCCGCCGCGGCGGCGGCGTCCGCCAGCAGCCCGCCCTCCCGTTCGACGACCTCGATGAAATCGTTGGTCTCCATGCCGGGATTCTGCCATCGGGCCCGCCGCCGGACCGGTCCCGGGACGGCGGCCCGCCAACACCGGGCTCCGCGCCCGCGGTGCGCCCGCCGTGGCGCCCCGCCGGACCGCCGGATTCCGCCCGGCCCGCCGCCGCCCGGCCGACGCGCCCCGCAAGGGCGCTGCCGGTCCGCTGCCGGACCACGGTCCCGGGGCGGCACCGCGGACCACCGGCCCAGGATCGCCCGCCGGTCCACTCCTCGCCCCGAGCGCACCACCGGGCGGCGGAGGGCACCCCCGGACCATCGGCCCCGGGCGCCGGACCGCCGCTCCCCGCGGGCGCCGCCGGACGGCCGCCCTTCCCGCGGGCGCCGCCGGAGCGCTGCTCCACCGCCCGCCCCCGAGCGCGCCGCCGGACCCGCGGACCATGGGAGACTCGCCTCCATGAACGGCAAGGGGACGAGCACCAGATCGCGACTGGAGAGGGGCCGCAGCGCACTCGGCCCCGCATTGGAACTCGTCCACACCGGACGCGCGCCCACCCGCGCCGTCCTCACCGCCGAACTGGGTGTCACCCGGGCCACCGCGGGCGCCGTCGCCGCCGAACTGGAGGCGCTCGGCCTGATCCGCGTCGACTCCCGGCCCGCCGCCGCGACCGGCTCCCAGGGCAGGCCCTCCCACCGGCTGTCCGTCGACGACTCGGGTCCGGTGGTCCTCGCCGCCCAGGTCCACGCCGACGGCTTCCGCGCCGCGCTCGTCGGCCTCGGCGGGCGTATCGTCGCCACCGCCCCGGGCTGTCTGACCCCGGCCGCCGACCCCGGCCAGGTCATCGGCGCCGTCGTCGACGCCGGAGCGGAGCTGCTGCGGGCGAGCGGACGGCGCTGCGCGGGCGCCGGACTGGCCGTGCCGTCCGCGGTCGCCGAGCCCGACGGCACCGCCCTCAACCCGCTGCACATCGCCTGGCCCGCCGGTTCCCCCGTCCGGGACATCTTCGCCGAACACATCCGGGCCGCCGGGATCGAAGGCCCGGCCTTCACCGGCAACGACGTCAATCTCGCCGCCCTCGCCGAGTACCGGCACGGCGGCGGGCAGGGCGCGCGCCATCTGCTCTGCGTCGCCACCGGGCACCGGGGCGTCGGCGGCGCGCTGGTCCTGGACGGCCGACTGCACACCGGCAGTTCCGGGCTGGCCCTCGAAGTCGGCCATCTCACCGTCAATCCCGAGGGCCGCCCCTGTCACTGCGGCAGCCGCGGCTGCCTCGACGTCGAGACCGATCCGCTCGCCTTCCTCACGGCCGCGGGGCGCACCCCGGGACCCGAGGTCTCCCTGCTCGCCCAGTCGGAACGACTGCTCCGTACGGAGTACGACGATCCCGCGGTACGGGCCGCCTGCGAGGAGCTGATCGACCGTCTGGGCCTCGGCCTGGCCGGGCTGGTGAACATCCTCAACCCCGACCGCATCGTCCTCGGCGGACTGCACCGCGCCCTGCTCGCCGCCGACCCGGGGCGGCTGCGGTCCGTGGTGGCCGACCGCAGTCTGTGGGGCCGCAGCGGCGGGGTACCGATCCTCGCCTCCACCCTCGACCACAACACCCTCGTCGGCGCCGCGGAACTGGCCTGGCAGCCGGTGCTCGACGACCCCCTCCGCGCTCTGGGCTGACCGCCGCGGAGCAGCCCGCGGCGCCCCCGTGCGACGGCCGCCGCCACCCGTCCGGGGGCACCGGAAGCGGCCCGGCGCGGGGATCCGGGTAGGCGACGGACATGACCCTCGAGCCCTCCGGCCCACGGCCGGCCGCCGTCGTGGACCGGTTCCGCGACCGTTTCCGCCGACTGCACGGCGCCGTCGCCGCGTCGCCCGTGGGACTCGGCTGGAACCGGGCCCGTGAGATGGAGCTGCTGCACCGGGCCATGGGTTTCGCGGCCCTCGGCTTCCTCACCCTGGTCCCCCTCCTGGTGGTGGTCGCCGCCGCGGACCCGGCGGGCTCTGAGGGGTTCGCCCGCTGGCTCGGCCAGGCGCTCGGGGTCTCCGCCGCCTCCCAGGACCAGGTCGAGAAGCTGTTCGCGCCGCCGGGCACCGCGCTCCAGCGGACCACGGCGTTCGGTCTCGCCGCCCTCGCGGTCTTCGGGCTCACCTTCGGATCGGCGGTGCAGACCGGGTACGAGAAGGTCTGGGACCTGCCCACCGCCCGCTGGCACACCATGTGGCGGCACGTCGTCTTCCTCGCCCTGCTGGTCCTCGCGCTGCTGCTGTTCGTGAACACGCCCGCGTTCGGCCGCAGCGCCCCCGGGACCGTCGGCACCGCCGTCGCGGACGTCGTCGGCACGTTCGTGTTCTTCTGGGTCGCCCAGCGGCTGCTGCTGGGCGGCCGGGTCCGCTGGGGCGCGCTGTTCCCCGGGGCGGTCGCCACCGCCCTCTTCATGCTGGGGCTGCGGATCTTCTCGCAGGCGGTGTTCTCCCCGCTGATCGCCTCGAACGCCGTCACCTACGGCCCCTTCGGGACCGTGCTGGTGCTCCAGTCGTGGCTGGTCGGCGTGGGCGTGGTGGTGTACGGCGGGGCGCTCGTCGGCCGGCTGGTCCACGAGGAGCGGGTCCGGCGGCGGCTGGAGCGGGCGGTGCTGCCGGACTTCGACGGCACCGGATCCGGGGACTGAGCCGGAGTTCCGGACGAACGGATTCCGGTCCGGACGAACGGATTCCAGTCCGGACGAACGGATTACGGTCCAGACGAACGGGGTCAGGTCCGGACGAACGGGGTTCCGGACGGGCCGGAGATCCGGGCCGGGCCGCAACGGGTGTCAGGACGCTACGGCCATCAGCAGGAGAGGGCCGTGGACGCCCGCCCCGGCGGCTCCCTTACCGCGCCGCCGTCCGCCCGAGCGGGGCCGCGCCGGGCGCCGTCAGGGTGAACCAGACGTCCTTGCCGCCGCTGTCCCGCGGCCGTACGCCCCAGGTGTCGCTGACGGCCGCTATCAGTCCGAGCCCCCGGCCCGAGGTGGCCAGCGGATCGGCTTCCGACGCCGCCGGCAGCCGGGGGTCGTGATCGTGGACCGAGACGGTGAGCCGGTCGGTGAGCAGTTCCACGTCGACGGTGCACCGCTTGTCGGGCTCGGCGTGCCGATGGACGTTGGTCAGCAGCTCGGTCACCCCGAGCGCCGCCTGGTCGATCAGCGGATCCAGATGCCAGTGGCGCAGTTGCGCCGAGATGATTCTGCGGACCTGTCCGATCCGCTCCGGCACGGCTTGGAGCTCTACCGTGCAGTGCCTGTTGCTGGGCTCGGTGATCACGGCGCGACTCCCCGAATGAGGTCCGGAAGAAGACGAGACGATCGGATCCGAACGGACCGGCGGCTGTCGGCCCGAAGACGGTCACTGGATCACAGCGTTACCGCCGATTCACCCTGAGTGAGGTGTGACCAGCGTGGCCGACCCGCCCGGCGCCCGCAACTCGGCGCCCGGCTCCTCACCACCCGTATCGCCCCCGCACCCCGCCGTACCGCCACCCCCGCGCCCCGCCGTCCGTACCCCGGGCGGGGGAGGGGGAAAGGTCCTGTGCGAGCCCGCCGGGATCAGCTTCCGGTGCCCCCGGCTCTGCGGACCGCCTTCAGGAAACGCCCCGTCAGCTTGCCGGCGTCGGCGCGCTCGTCCCGCTGACCCATCGTCAGCCGGTAGCGCTTGCCGTTGACCGTGAGCGCGGTGCTGGACTCGTCGGAGAACCAGGCCTTGCCCGCCCGCACCGCCCGCACCGGGGCACTGTCGATCACCCGGCCGTAACTGGTCAGCAACTGCAGTCTGCCGTCCTTGATGAGCACCTGGCCGGCCTTGGTGAGCGAGCGGGGCCACCGCTCGATCCGTACACCAGTAGCCCGGAATTCGGGCTCCGCCATGGCCATCGGGCCCCTCCTCCCCATCGTTCGCGTCGTCTGCTGGCAGTCTGCAACACCACGGGCCGCTCGCACCAGTAGAGCAGGTCGCCGGGGCGTCCCAGGAGGGCTTCCGAGGGGGCGTTCGGCCCACAAGGAACACCTATGGATGCCCCAAGCGAAGGTTTACGCAGGTGGCGGGCTTACTGTGACGGGAGGGACGCGAGCGGCCGAAGGTACGCCACAGGGCACCGAGGGGCGGGCGCGGACCGGGCGGGCACCGACACGAGAACGGGCGGACGGCGGGATGAACAGCGACGAGCGGCGGACCGGCGGAACGGCGGAGGACACCGGGGGCCCGGTGGGAGCCCCCGTTGCCACGGTGGACGTGGACCGCAGCGATCCGGCGTACCGCGGCTGGCTCAAGGAGGCCGTCCGCAAGGTCCAGGCCGACGCCAACCGGTCGGCGGACACCCATCTGCTGAAGTTCCCCCTCCCGGAGGAGTGGAACATCGACCTCTACCTCAAGGACGAGTCGACCCACCCCACCGGGAGCCTCAAGCACCGGCTGGCCCGCTCCCTCTTCCTCTACGGCCTCTGCAACGGCTGGATCCGGCCGGGGAAGCCCGTCATCGAGGCGTCCAGCGGCTCCACCGCCGTATCCGAGGCGTACTTCGCCAAGCTGATCGGCGTCCCCTTCGTCGCGGTCATGCCCCGCACCACCAGCGCCGAGAAGATCCGGCTGATCGAATTCCACGGCGGGCAGTGCCACTTCGTCGACGATCCGCGCCGGATGTACGAGGAGTCCGCGGCCCTCGCCGAGCGGACCGGCGGCCACTACATGGACCAGTTCACCTACGCCGAACGGGCCACCGACTGGCGCGGGAACAACAACATCGCCGAATCGGTCTACCAGCAGTTGAAGCTGGAGCGGTATCCGGAACCCGCGTGGATCGTCGCGACCGCCGGGACCGGCGGCACCTCCGCGACCATCGCCCGCTACGTCCACTACATGCAGTACGACACCCGGATCTGCGTCCCCGACCCGGAGAACTCCTGCTTCTTCGACGGCTGGACCCGCAACGACCCCGCGGCCGCCAGCGCCCACGGCTCCCGTATCGAGGGCATCGGCCGGCCCCGGATGGAACCCAGCTTCGTCCCGCGCGCCGTGGACCGGATGATGAAGGTGCCCGACGCGGCGAGCGTGGCAGCCGTCCGGGCCCTGGACACCGCCATCGGCCGGAAGGCGGGCGGCTCCACCGGTACCGGGCTGTGGAGCGCGCTGAAGATCGTCGGCGAGATGGTGGCCGACGGCCGGCGCGGCAGTGTCGTCACCCTGCTCTGCGACCCGGGCGACCGCTATCTCGACAAGTACTACTCCGACGACTGGCTGGCCGCGCAGGGGCTGGACATCGCGCCCTACAGCGCCGCGCTCGACCGCTTCCTCGCCACCGGTAACTGGCCCCGCTGACCCGCCGTCCGGTACGGCACCGTAGCGCTCGCACTTCGTGCGGCTCCGCTGCGCCGTACGGCTCGTCATTCGTACGGCTCCTCGGCACCCATGCCGCTCGTACCCGGTACGGCTCCGCGGCCCCCGTACCGCGTCCGGCCCGTCGCCGTCCGCCCCGCGGCCCCTCCCCGGCGCCGGACGGCCCGCCGGCAGCCGGTCCGGCGCCCCGGCGCGTCCCGGAACGACCGGCCGGGGGAGGGGGCAGTGCGCGGACACAACGGCCACGCCCGTGTGTCAGTTGTCCGCACCACCGGCCGGTCCGCCCTCGTCGGCACCGGGGTCCGCACCGCCCACCGGTGGCTCGCCCCCGGCCGCACCGGCGGCGCCCGCACCGGCGACCGGTCCGCCGAGGGCGGGCAGTGTGCCGCCCGTCCGCAGCCGTGCCGTGAGGACCACGGGCCCCCGCCGGCCGCCGGGAAGGGCCGCGGCCAGTGTGGTGCCGCTCGCGTTCGCGGCGACCGCCCCGGACGCCGTGATCCCGCCGACCGCCCGGCTCCCCGCGGCCAGCAGATACTCCTTACCGGCCGGTGACCGCCAGCGGACCCCCGCCAGGACGTGCTGCCCGAACCGGCTGCACGCCGCCGTGGACCGGGCCTTCGCGACCACCGTGCCCGGGTCCGCGGCCGGCCGGCCGGGCGGTTCGAACCGGACCAGCACCCGGCCCGGGCCGCTCCAGGTGTCCGCCCGGGTGCACACCCAGGCCGCCCGGCCCGCACCGTCCGGCAGCCGCTGTTCCGCGAACGTCCACAGGTTCACCGCCCGTACGCCCGCGCCCCGCAGTCCCGCGAGCGCACAAGCGCCCCGGGCCCAGGCCGCCGACGCCGGACCGCCGGTCGCCTCCCGGGGCTGCCGTGCGGGCACGCCCGACCCCGGCGGGGGGGTGTAGGTGAGATGCGCCGGTACGAGGTCGCCCAGGTCGGCCACGAGGAACGCGTGGTTCTCCACGATCCGGTCCGACGACCGCAGCCGGAGCGCGGGCCGGGCCGTACACGTCGCCCCCGTTGCCCCCGTCGCGCCCTCCGCCCCGTCCGCGGACGGATTCGGCACGGCCGCCGTGACCCCGTCCGCCGTCACCGCGAGCCCCCGGGCCGCCCGCCCCGGCGCGAGCAGCTCGACCACCGCCGCCTCCGCCACCCAGGGCGCCAGCAGCAGCCGCGTCCCGGCCGCCGTCCGGCTGACCACCACCGAAGCGGCGGTCGTCACATCGGCGTCGTCGACCCGGGCGAAGTCGAGGGCCGCGGCACCCCGCCCCGACAGCGGCTCCGCGTACCGCACCACCCGCCCGCCCTCGTGCAGCAGCACCACCGCGGCGCCGTCCGCGTCTCCCGCGTACAGCAGACGCGGCGGCAGCGCCGGAGGGGTGCGCTCGGTCTCCGCGGTCGCCGACACCCGCACCCCGTCGCCCGGCGACGACCAGGCCGCCAGGGCCCGCCGCAGCAGCTCCGCGTCGTCCTTGCGGGTGCCGCGCGCGGGCCAGGCGGTGAAGTCGACCCGCGAGGTGTCCGCCCAGGTCTCCCCGTCGGCCCTGACCAGGCGTACGGGGTCGAGGGCCCGCGCCCATGACGCCGGGCGGCGCGATTCGGCGTCCGTACGGTCCGCACCCGGTTCCCCGGCCGGACCGCCCGCCACCGCCAGACCGGTCACCAGCAGCGCGCACAGCCCGGCGGCCGCCGCCGCCCGTACCCGGCCGCGCCGCCGCAGCAGATCGGTCGGCCGGGTCTGCACCACACACGGGTCGAACTCGGCCGCCCGCAGCAGTGATTCCACCCGGCCGCCGCCCGACTCCCGCAGCGCCGCAGCGGTCCGCAGCGCCTCCGCCGGGTCCGCCACCCCGCACTCCGCGAGCAGCGCGCCCGCCTCCTCCTCGGCGAGCCCCTCCAGCACTCCCAGGGCAAGTGCCGCCCGCGCGGGCGCCCCCACCGACGACAGCGCCTGGTCCAGCGCCAGCTCCTCCGCGCCCCCGGAACTGGGGAACATCCGCAGCCCCACCACCCGGGGCAGAAACGCCGCCCGCCGCCCGCGCAGCGCGCCCCGCAGCACCCGGTGGCGCACCCAGCGGTATCCGGCGGACTCCGGACCCTCCTCCCCGCCCGCCGCCGTCCCGGCCCGGCCCGACCGCACCGGCAGCACGCCCTGGACCGTGGCATGGGCGGCCAGCACGCGCCGATGACGGCCCAGCGACGGCGGCAGAGTGAGATACGCCAGCCGTACGAGCCGGGGATACCGCTCGACGAGGATCGCCTCCACGCCTTCGTCACCAGGGCAACTGCCCGCTATGGCACGGCGGTCGTACGGACGGGTGGTCTGACGGCGTGTCGGCATCGGGGCCGGCCCTTCCGGTGTGCGCGGATCTGCGCGTACTCGCATGTCCGGGCGGCCTGGCGGCACCACTCCCGGGGAACCGGCGCGCACGGGCCGAACCCGCTCGCCCCGTCCAACGAGTGGATCATGGGACGGTCACACCGGTCCCGGATCCGCGGGGAGCACATACGGCTGACACCCACCGCCCCGGCGGCTACCCCGCGCCCCGCAGCAGCGCGTCCAGCGCGCGCCCGAAGAGCGCACGCCCCACCCGTGTGCTCAGCCACCCCGGAACCCCGTACACCCGGAGTTCCTCCGTCCACACGACCACCGAACCGGCGCCCTCGGCCCGTACCTCCACCACGGCCCACCCCCGGACCACCCGGCCCCGTTTCTCCATCCGGCACCGGCCCGTCCCCGACCGGCCCGGCGGCGACCACTCCGTGATCTCCATCGGATCGTCGAAACCGATCCGGCCCACCCCTGTCCGCACCACGAACACCGTGCCCCGCCCCGGCGGCACCCGGGTCACCGAGACGAGCCCGGTCCACGGCATCAGGGCCGCGTGGGCCCGCCAGTCGGTGACCCGCCCCCAGGCCTCCTCGGGGGCGAGCGCGACCGAACGCTCCAGGCGGAAGGCCGTCATACCGGGGAACCCGCCCTGGACATCTGCCCGGAGCGGGTACGACCGGCGCCGTACCGGCTCCCGGCGCGCCGTACCGAATGGGTCGTCAGCACCGGAGCCGTTCCCCTTCGCCGTCGCGGCCGCTCGGCCCGCGAACCGTCCCGGACATCCGTACGGACCCCGGCGGAAGCCTCATCCTGCCACGACCCGCCGCGCCGCGCCCGCCCCGCGCGGGGCGCTCCGACTCCGTGACCCCGGCCCCGGGAGCTGTCACAATCCGGGGCGCCGACCGGCGACGCCGCGCGCCGTGCCGTGACACCCTTTCAGCCACTGCCACCGAGAGCGAGCCGCAGACGTGTCCGCTGAACCCCCGCCCCGGAACGGCCCAGGGCCGGCGCTGGAACTGCTGGTGCACGGCGTGGGCGGAGCCACCCCGCAGAGCATGCTCGGCGACCCCCGTACGGTCCGGATATCGGGCGACGACAAGGCGGCCGTGTTCCGCCGGGCCGACGACGAACACGCCGAATCCGACCCCGCGCGCCCCAACGGTGAGGCCGTGCCCGAGGCGTACTGCTGGTCCAACCTCACCTCGGGCAACAGCGCCCGCGCCCTCTGGCTGCTGCTGCTCCCCTTCATGGTCGTCAACCTCGCCCACTGGATGCGCCCGCGCGCCCGGGGCCGGGCGCGGACCATGCGGCTCTACGGGGCGCTGGTACGGCTGGTCGCGCTCAGCCTGACCGTCCTGATGACGGCCGCCGCCTGCGAAGTGGCGCTGGACCTGGTCGCCTGGCAGTGCGCGGGGGCCGCCGAGTGCACCGAGGGCCGCTCCTGGCTCGGTTTCCTCGCCGCCGACCGCGGCGGCTGGTGGTCCCAGCCGGGCCGCCGTCTGGCGCTCGCGGCCGCGATCCCGGCGGCCCTGGTCGGACTCCTCTGGTACCTCTCGCACCGGACCTGGAGCGCCTACGAGTCCCAGCGCCCGCCGACCGGCGCCGACGTGGCCGCCGGGCACACCGGCCGGACCGGCGACGACGGCCCCGAACGCGAACCCGAGGTGGAGGAGGAGCAGCCCGGCGGGGCGGACGGGGAACACCGGGAGTACGAGGACGAGGAGCCGTACGAGGACCCGACCGAGACCGAGAACGGCGGCGAACGCGAACGCGACGGCGAAGACGACGGGGAAGACGGACACGACGGCGACCGCGGCGCATCCGGCGGCGGCGGGCCCGAGCACGGCCACCAGCACGGCGACGGCGAGGAACCGGAGGACGAGCCCGAGGACGAGCACGACCGCGGTCCCGGCGCCCCGGCCCCGGTACTCCGCCCCGCCCTCGGCCGCCCCGGATTCTGGTACGGCCGCCGCCATGTCGCCCGGCTGCGCGCCGCCCACACCGCCGCCGGATTCCTCACCGTCGCCGGGGCCGTCACCGCGGCGGCCGGCCGGCACGACCGGGACGGCGGTGCCGGACTGCTCGCCCTGTGGGGCCGGGCCCTCGAAACCGCCCTGCTGCTGGGCCTGGTCGTGATCCTCTGGGTGGTCTTCCGCCGCGGGCGCACCGAGAGCCGCTTCGACGCCCGCGCCGACCGGGCGGCCGTCACCGCCCTGCCGGGCGCCGCGCTCGCCGTCCTGGCCCTCTCCCTGCTGTACGCGGGCTGGTCGCGCCCCGAGTGGGCGTCGCGCGGCGCCCTGCCCGGTACTTCGGCGTTCGCGCTGCTCGTCGCGGCCCAGGGCGCACTGGTACTGGCGCTCGCCGCGGTCGCCGTACTCCTCCAGCGCCGGGCCCGGCACGCCCGGAGCGTACTCGGCGGGCTGGGCGGTCCGTCGGTCACGGTCCTGGCCTGTGCCCTGGGCGGGGTGATGACCGGTGGCATAGCGCAATGGGTGGCCGACTGGCTCGACGGCTCCGGAACCCCCGGCGCGGACGGCTCCGTTCCGGCCCCGCCGACCCTGCTGAGCTGGCAGGCGTCGGTGATCCCGGTACTGCTGGCCCTGCTGCTGGTCCCCGGTGCCGTACTGGTGCTGCGGATCTGGCTGAGGGCACGCCGGCTGGCCCGGACCGTCGAGGCGGAGTACGAGGCGGCGGAAGGCGGCCGGACCACTCCCGGCGCGGCCCGGCTGGGGGACAGCGGCTGGCGTCCCGACACGATCCGGACCCGGACCATCGCCGGGGTCCGGGCGGCGGCCGGGGCCACCGACACCGCCCCGCTCGCCGTCGGCGTGGTCGCGGCCGCCACCGTCGTCCTCGGGGCCGCCGCCGTCACCGGGGCATGGCGCACCGGGGAGGTCCCCGGCCGGGCCTTCGACGGCGGTTTCCCCGAGGCCGTCGCGGAGACCGCCCAGTCCCTGGGCTCCTGGCTGATCGGCGCCGGATTCCTGTTCTTCGTCGCCTGGGGGCGGCGCGCCTACCGGGATCCGTCCGCCCGGCGCACCATCGGGATCCTGTGGGACGTGGGCACGTTCTGGCCGCGCGCCGCGCATCCGTTCGCCCCGCCCTGCTACGCGGAGCGCGCCGTACCGGACCTGACCTGGCGGATGTGCACCTGGACCGAGACGACCCGGCACAGCGGCGGACGGCTCGTCATCTCCGGCCACTCGCAGGGCAGCGTGCTCGCCGCGGCCGCGGTGTGGCAACTGCCGCCCGAGGCCCGCGGCCGGGTGGCGCTGCTGACGTACGGCTCACCGCTGGAGCGGCTGTACGGACGGTGGTTCCCCGCCTACTTCGGGCCGGAGGCGCTCGCCCTGCTCCGGGACGAGGTGCACTGCTGGAGCAACCTCTACCGCCACACCGACCCGATCGGCGGGCCGGTGCTGGTGGCGGCCGGCCCGCGGCCCGCGCCCGACCGGCCCGCCCTGCGGGATCCGCTGGCCTACGGGCGCTCCGCCCGCCATCCGCTGCCCGAGCCGATCCTCGGCCACTCCGACTACCAGGCGGACCCGGAGTTCGCCGCGGCCCGCGCCGAGCTGCTGCGGCAGATCCCGGGCGTACCGCGGCAGTCCGGCCCGGCCGGGGAACGGCCCTCCGCCCGCGGGGCCGTACCGGACCCCGCTGCCCGCGGGGTCACACGGGCTCGGGCAGATCGTCCGGGTAGAGCAGGGTGAGGGCGTCGGTGTCGACCTCGGCGAGTTCGGCGACCCGGCCCGCGTGCCGTTCGACCATCGACTCGAAGGTCTGGCGCGCGGTCCGGCCGTTGCCGAAGGCCGGACCCTTGGGCAGGGTGCCGAAGTAGCCGAGGAGGGCCTCCTCGGTGCCGTCGGCGAGCCGGTACTCGTGCTCGTCGGCCTGGCGGCGGACGATCCGGAGCAGCTCCCCGGCGTCGTAGTCCTGGAAGGTGATGGTCCGGGAGAACCGGGACGCCACCCCGGGGTTGACCGCGAGGAACCGCTCCATCTCGGCGGTGTACCCGGCGACGATGACCACCACGGCGTCCCGGTGGTCCTCCATCAGCTTCACCAGGGTGTCGATGGCCTCCTTGCCGAAGTCCCGGCCGGAGTCCTCGGGGGAGAGGGCGTACGCCTCGTCGATGAAGAGCACTCCGCCGCGGGCGCGGTCGAACGCCTCCTGGGTGCGGATCGCGGTGGAGCCGATGTGCTCGCCGACCAGGTCCACCCGGGAGACCTCGACCAGATGGCCGCGTTCGAGGACACCGAGGGCGGCGAGGATCTCGCCGTAGAGCCGGGCGACGGTCGTCTTGCCGGTGCCGGGCGAGCCGGTGAAGACGAGATGGCGGCGGACGGATGCGGCCTTGAGGCCGGCCTCCTGCCGGCGGCGGCCGACTTCGATCATATTGATCAGCGAGCGGACCTCGCGCTTCACGCTCTCCAGGCCGACCAGGGCGTCCAGTTCGCCGAGCACCTCGTCGGAGACCCGGACGGCGGGTACGGGCTCCGCGGGACGGGGGGCTTCGGCCGGTGCGGGCACGGCCGTGAGCGGCCCCGCGGCGCGGGCCGTCGCCGGGGCGGGCACGGACGGCCCCGGGACCGGGTGCGCGGCGGCCTGCGGGGCCGTGGCCCGGACCGCCGACTCGTCGCCGGTGCACTCCTCGGCGGTGACCAGTGCCGCGTCGGCGAACTCGTAGCCCCCGCGCGCGCACCGCTCGGTCCGGCAGCGGCTCAGTGCCGTACGGCAGCCCTCCATCACATGGAAGCCGTAGCCGCCGCTGCCCGTGACCCGGCAGTCGCGGAAGGTCCCCCGGCCCTCGGCGGAGACGTAGAAACCGGCCTCGGCGGGCGAGGTGACGGTGCACCGCTCGATCACCGGGTCCGCACCCTTGGTGACGATCACCCCGGTCTGTGCGGCGTCGACGGTGCAGTTGGCGAGGGTGCCGCCGCTGCCGTGGTCCCGGAACCAGGCACCGGTGGAGGCCTGGGTGATGCGGCAGTCGTCGAGCTGTGCCGTGGCGCCGTCGCTGACCGACACCGCCGTATTGCGGATCTGCGAGAGGTCGCTGTCGACGACGTCCGCGCGGGAGCCGCGGTCCAGGACGAACAGCGCGTCGGGTACGTCGTGCACGCGGCAGGAGTCCAGCACGGCCGTCGCCCCGTCGCTGATCCACACCGCGGGGTAGTCGCCCGTGCTGTCGTATATCTCGCACTGGTTGGCGTCGACCCGGGTACCCGGGTCCCAGACGGAGAGCCCGTTGCGGCCGAACCGGCGGACCGTGGAGCGGGTCAGCGTGAGCACCGAACGCGACCGCAGGTCGATGCCGTTCTCCGGCACATCGTGGATATCGCAGTCGGAGAGGGTCAGTACGGCGTCGGTGTCGAGGGTGACACCGTCGCCGGAGGTGCGGTGCACCCGGGAGCCGTCGAGATGGGCCGCGGCCCGGCCGGTCACCTGCACCCCGGCGCCCTTGACCTCGTACACCTCGCAGTCGACGGCCTCCAGCACACTGCCGTCACCGGTGACGCTCAGCCCGGCGTCCGACGCGTGGTGCACCCGGCAGCGCTCCAGCCGGGGCCGCCCGCCGTCGCGCACCGACACCCCGGAGCGGCCCGCCGCGACGATCTCGCAGTCCTCGAACACCCCGCCCCCGCCGTCCAGTACGGCGATCCCGACCCCGCCGGGATTGTCGACGGCCACCCGGCGCACCGTGGGGCGGGCTCCGCCGCGCACCTCGACACCGGCCGCCGACCGGGTGGAGATCCGCAGATCGGCCAGCTCCGGTGTGCCGTCCTCGACCAGCAGGGCGGGCGCGGTGGGGTCCTGTCCCTCGACATGGAGGTCCCGTACGGTCGCCGAGGCCCGCACCGTCAGCGGTACGCCGTCGGCGGGCGCGATCCGCACCGAACCGACCGAACCCTCCGGCCCGCGCAGCGTGACGGCCCGCTCGACCACGAGGTTCTCGCGGTACGTGCCCGGAGCAACGGTCAGGACATCACCGTCCCCCGCGGCCTCCAAAGCGGCCGTGAGCGACGCGTACTCGCCGGTGCGCCGCCGCCAGCGCGACGTGCCGGTGTGGGTCACCTGGACCGTGCCCTGTGCCATGGTGCTGCTCTGCCCCCACCTCGTGGTGTGCGCACCGCGCCCGGCGACCCCGGAATCGCAGCGCCTTCAGGACCCGCCGGAGCGGGTCGCACCACCGTAGCGTGCGCCGAGGACAGCGGTTGACGAATCACCAGGCCAGCCGCGTGTTGTGGAGCGGGCAGAGACGAGCGTCACGCCGGACGCCGGAACGGGCACCGCCGGACGGAGTCCGGGGCACCGCGGCGGGACGGCGCCCCCCGGTCATGGCCGCCCGCCGCCGGTGCCCCGGCATGTCCTTGCTGTCCGGTGATCCGGCTCTCCGGATGCCTCCGGTGTCCGTCCGATGTCGGTTCGGTGTCAGTACCCCTGACCGCCCGGATAGGGGCGCTGCTGCTGGTACTGGGGCTGGTACGAGGCCGGGCCGCCCGCCTGCGGCGGAACGGGCCGGGGCGGTGCCGGACGCATCGCCTCGTAACCGCCCGGGGCGGGCCGGTGCTGCTGGGGCACCCCCGGAGCCGGATAACCCCGCGGGGGCACCGGCTGTTGCTGGGGCAGATAGGGAGCCGCCGCCTGCTGGAGATGCTGCGGACTCTGCTGGCCGTAGCCGTACGCCGGGGCGGGCGAACCCGCCGAGGGACCCGCCGGAAGGGCGGGAAGGGCCGCGGGGAGCGCCGGCAGATAACCGCTGCTGCCGGTGTCGTAGGCGGCGGGCACTCGGATCGGTGCGATCTGAGGCGTGCCCCGCTCCGCGACCAGAGAGTCGTAGATCGGGGTGTCGGCGAAAGAGGGTGCGGAGTAGTAACCGCCGCCGTAGGAGGAGCGGGGGGAGGTCATGGCCCTAAGTTAAGGCTTCGGTAGTCGGTTGGGGAGTCCGGAAAGAGGGTTTTTCGCGGGACGCGAGGGGCTGTGGCTCGCCAATGTGAGCGAACCCGGGAAAATCGGTCGCGCTACAACGCAAGGATCCTGTAAAGGACGAGTTGAGGGCGGGTTACCCACGGGTTCGGAGGGGCGCGGCGGGGCACGGGAGGAATAGGTTGACGCCCGGCGCACGGTCCGGAACCCGAACTCACGGGATGGGGAGCTCCATGTCGATGCCCAAAGGTGCCAACACTCCGGTGACCGCACCGCGCGTGCGGGTCGAAGTCTCCTGGCGGACGGGGCCCTCGGTACCCGGGGTGGGCGCCGCGGCGCTGCTCCTCGGCGACGGCTCGGGCCGGGTCCGCTCCGACGGCGACGTCGTCTCCCGCGACCGCCCCGGGCACGGCAGCGGCGCCGTGCGCCACGACGGCGGGCGGACCGGCCCCGGTACCGCCGCGGACACCGTCGACGTCGACCTCGGCCGGGTCGAGCCGGGGATCGGGCGGATCGTGCTGGCGGCCGCCGCCGACGGCGGTCCGTTCGGCCGGGTCCCCGGACTCTCCGTACGGGTCCTCGACACCGGCTCCGGCGCCGAACTCGCCCGGTACGACAGCGCCGACGCCACCGTCGAAACCGCGCTGGTCCTGGGGGAGCTGTACCGGCGTCAGGGCGCCTGGAAGTTCCGGGCGGTGGGGCAGGGGTACAGCACCGGCCCGGAGGGGCTGGCCGCGGACTTCGGCATCACCGTGAACGCGCTGCGGCCCGCCCCGGCGGCGCCCGCCGCGCCCGTATCCCCGCCCGCCGCGCCGACGCCCGCTCCTCCGGCCGCCGTTACCGCCCCGGCTCCCGGGCCCGCCGCTGCCGCCCCCGCGCGTCCGGTGCCCCCGCCCCCGGAACCCGCACCGGCCCCCGCGCCGGTACGGCTGACGAAGGTCACCCTGACCAAGGAGGCCCCCACGGTCTCCCTCACCAAACAGGGCGGCACCTCGGGGACGCTGAAGGTCAACCTCTCCTGGCAGGTGCGGAAGCAGTTCAAGGGCTGGGGCGCCAAACTCGGCCGGGCCATCGCCCTCCACGGGGACCTCGACCTCGACCTGTGCGCCCTGTACGAACTCGCCGACGGCAGCAAGGGAGTCGTCCAGGCCCTCGGCAACGCCTTCGGCTCCCTCCACCGGCCGCCGTGGATCCATCTCGACGGCGACGACCGCACCGGCGGCAGCTCCGGCGAGAACCTCACCGTCAACCTCGACCACCGGCAGCACTTCCGCCGCATCGTCGTCTTCGTCACCGTCTACGAGGGCGCCCGCAGCTTCGCCGACCTCGACGCCACCGTCACCCTCCGGCCGGAGCACGGCGCGCCCATCGAGTTCTCCCTCGGCGAGTGCACCGTCCCGTCGACCGTCTGCGCCCTCGCCCTGATCACCAACACCGGCTCCGACCTCCTGGTCCAGCGCGAGGCGAACTTCCTCGTCCCGCGCCGCGGCGTCAGCCCCCAGCGCACCATCGACCAGGCCTACGGCTGGGGCATGAACTGGACCCCCGGCCGCAAGTGACCCCCGGCCGCAAGTGAACCGGGCGGCCGCCGGGCCGCTCAGCCGCCGTCGGGCGCGGCCCCGGGGCGGGCGTACACCCGTCCCTTCCAGGCCGCGCCCCGGCCCCGGTAGTGCTGAACCGCCGAGTCCACCGTCATCCCCAGGTACAGCAGCGCGGTCAGCGGCAGCAGCGGCGCCAGCAGCGGCGAGCAGCGGTAGTAGCGGAGCATCGGCAGATAGGTGCCCATCATGACCGCCAGCGCCGCGCCGCCCGCGGCCGCCGCGAGCGGATCGCCCCCGGCGGCACCCGCGGCCAGCGCCAGCGGCGGCACCCCGTACACCAGCAGCAGCCCGAGGACGGTCCCGGCCAGCAGCACCGGGCTGTGGAGGAGCTGGGCGTACGCGCTCCGGGCCACCATCCGCCACAGGTCGGCCAGCCGCGGATACGGCCGCACGCTGACCACGCCCCCGGCCAGGCCCAGCCAGATCCGGCCCCCCGACCGCTGCACCGCCCGGGCCAGCGCCACATCGTCGATGACCGCGCCCCGGACCGCGTCCGGCAGCCCGGCCCGGTCCACCGCGGCCGTGCTCAGCAGCACACAGCCGCCCGCCGCCGCGGCCGTCCGGGCGGCGGGCCGGTTGACCCACCGGAAGGGATACAGCTGGCAGAAGAACCAGACGAACGCCGGGACGATCAGCCGCTCCCAGCCGCCGGCCACCCGCAGCCTCGCCATCTGGGACACCAGGTCCAGGCCGTTCGCCCGGGCCGCGGCCACCAGGGTCCGCAGACCGTCCGGGGCATGGGCGATGTCCGCGTCCGTCAGCAGCAGGTACTCCGGTTCGGCGGCCGCCGAGCGGGCCCGGGCGATCCCGTGCCGCAGCGCCCACAGCTTCCCCGTCCAGCCGGGCTCCGGTTCACCCGGACGGAGCACACTCAGCGGCAGTCCGCCGTGCTCGTCGGCCAGGGCCCGGGCCAGCTCCCCGGTACCGTCCGTACTGCCGTCGTCCACCAGGACCACCGACGCCCGCCCCGGATACTCCTGGGCCAGCAGCGACGGCAGGGACACCGGCAGTACCGCGGCCTCGTCCCGCGCCGGGACGACCACCACCACATCCGGCCACTTCGGGGGCGCCGGATGCGGCGGCAGCCGCTGGTCCGTGCGCCAGAACAGGCCGCGGCCCAGCAGCAGCCAGAGCCAGCAGAGCAGGGACACCACGGCGATCGCGGAGAGGACGCTCATGCGCCGCAGTCTGCCGCACCCCGGCTGCGTCCCGGCGGCCCGGCGCGGCCCGTCGACTAAGGTGACCGGGTGAAGATCGCGCTCATGGACTCCGGGATCGGCCTGCTCGCCGCGGCCGCCGCCGTACGCAGACAGAGGCCGGACGCGCAGCTCGTACTCTCCTCCGACCCCGACGGGGTGCCCTGGGGCCCCCGTACCCCCGAGGACGTCACCCGGCGCGCCCTCGCCACCGCCCGGGCCGCCCTCGGCCACGGTCCCCAGGCGCTGATCGTGGCCTGCAACACCGCCTCCGTCCACGCGCTGCCCGCGATCCGCGCGGAGCTGGAGCCCGCGGTCCCGGTCATCGGCACCGTCCCGGCGATCAAGCCCGCCGCGGCGGGCGGCGGCTCCGTCGCCATCTGGGCCACCCCCGCCACCACCGGCAGCCCCTACCAGCGCGGCCTGATCCGCGACTTCGCGGGCGGCGCCGCCGTCACCGAGGTGCCCTGTCCCGGGCTCGCCGACGCGGTCCAGCAGGCCGACGGCCCCGGTATCGGCCGGGCCGTGGCCGCCGCCGCCGCGCTGACGCCCGGCGATGTCACCGACATCGTCCTCGGCTGCACCCACTACGAGCTGGTCGCCGACCGCATCCGGGCCGCCGTCGGCCGCCCCGTCGCGCTGCACGGCTCGGCCGACGCGGTCGCCGCCCAGGCCCTTCGCCGGATCGGAGCAACGCCGGAGCCCGGCGCGGCACCGGCCGGTCCGCCCGCCGTCGTCCTCAGCGGCCGGGCCGCCGGCACGCTGCCGCCGGAGGCCCTGGAGTACGCCGAGGCCCGACTGCTCTTCGCCGCCGTCCCCAGCCGCTGACCCGCCCCTGACGCACCGCTGGCGCACCGCTGACCTGCGGAGACATCCGAGTACGGCGTCGGCGGCCCCGCTTCACGGCGCGCTGCCCGGCCCGGCCCGCGGACCCGTGCCGCCCGGCCCGGCGCCGGTTACCCTGCTCGCATGAGGGACTTCCCCGACCCGCCCGCCCGGCCGGGCACCGCGGACGGACTCACCGAGCCCGCCGTCTGGACCGGCCGTGCGACCAACCGTGTCCAGTGGCTGCTCGCCGTCGCGGGCGCCGCCTGTCTCGCGCTCGGCATCGAGCTGGCCGTAGTGGCCGACTGGACCTCCGGCGTAATCGCTCTGACGATGTCCGTCGTCGGCTGCGTCGCCGCGGGGCTGCTGATGCTCTACGGCACCCTCGCCTTCGTCCATGTCGCGGTCAGGGTCGACGCCGACGCCGTCGAGGTCCGCTGCGGCCATATCGGCCTGCCCCGCCGCCGTATCCCCCTCTCCCATGTCGTCAGGGCCGAGGTCGAACCCCGGGTCACCCCGCGCCAGTGGGGCGGCTGGGGCTACCGCTGGCGGCCCGAGAAGGGCACGGCGATCGTCGTCCGCCGCGGCGAGGGCATTGTGGTCACCCTCGGCGACGGCCGGACGTTCACGGTGACCGTCGACGACGCGGAGGCCGCGGTCCGCGCCATCCGCGACCGGCTCACCCACCACCGCCCCGGCACTCCCGCCCCGGCCTGATCCTGCCGGCCTGATCCCGCCCGGCCCGATCCGGCCCCGGCCGCCACGGATACTCAGCTCCCGGGCCGGGAGATCTGAGTATCCGCGCCCTGCCGCCCGCCCGGCCCGGACCGGACGATGACTCCATGCAGACGAACACGGGAGACGGACGGACCCCCGCCCACCAGGCACTGACGGGCCTCGCCCTGGCCGTGCTGGCGGCGGTGCTGTGGGCCGGATGGCTGGGCTGGGACCAGAAGCGCGACGTACACGCCGACGGCACCACGACCGGGCCCTACGAGGCATGGCAGGTCGCAGGCCTGGTGCTGCCCCTGCTTGCCGCGGTCTACTGGACCGCCTCCCGGCAGTACATCACCGCCACCGTGCTGGGCATCACGGCCGGACTCACGGGTGCCGCCTGCTACGACTGGTCGGACGACTCCAGCGGCCTCTTCGTGATCGGAGTAACCATGATCATGATCGGCAGCCTGGGCGCCACCGGCCTGCTCGCGGTCACCTTCGCCTCCCGCGGCCGCCGCCCCGGGGGTGTCGCCGGGGCCTGACCCGGCGCGCCTCAGCGGGCCGCCGCGTCCGGGGAGCGGGCCGCGGCCCGCTCCCCGGCACCGGACGGTACGACACGGGCCGTGGCCAGCCCCGCCAGCAGCCCCGCGCCCGCCGTCACCGGAGCGAAGCTCAGCGCGTTCCCCAGGACGGCCAGCACCGCCAGCACGGTCAGCCCGGCCGCCGCGCACAGCACCACCGGCGTCGGGCGCGGCGACCGCCACAGCCCGTACAGCAGCCAGCCGAACGCCGCCGCCAGCAGCGCCGTACCCACCAGCCCCTGCTCGGCGGCCTGCTGGAACAGCGCCGAATGGGGCTTCCCGTCGGACCCCGCGGTCTGCTGCGCGGTGGCACTGAGGTTCTCGAACCGGTCGGGCCCCACCCCCCGTACCGGCTCCGCCTCGACCAGCTCCACCGCGTCCCGCCAGAGCGCCACCCGGTTGTCGGTCAGCAGCGCCCGGAGGCCGTCGGCCGGACCCGGCGGCAGGGCATCCGTCGCCACCGCCCAGGACACCCCCGCGACCACCGCCGTGACCAGCGCAAACCCCGCGAGGGCCGCGGTACGCCGCCGGGCCCTGGTCACCGCCGCGGCACACAGCACCACGGCCGCCGACGACAGGGCACCCGCCACCGAACCCAGGACGACCGCCGTCGCCACCACGGCGAGCGCCAGCGCCCGCAGCGCCGCCCGGGCCCCCGGCCGCCGGGCCGCCGCGGCGGCACAGCAGGCCGCGCCCGCGCTCACCGCGAGCAGCGCCGCCGCCGCACCCGTATCGCCCGGCTCCACGGGGGACTGGGCGTTCACCCCCGGCACCCCTTCCGGCGAGGCCACCGCGAGACCGAGCACCGCGAGCGAGGCGGCCGTGGCCGTCGCCACCGGCACCAGCGCCCCCGCTATCCGGCCGCAGGCGTAGCCCGCGGCGACGGCGACGACCGCGAGCAGCACACCCTCCGGTCCGGAGTCCCGCCCCGCCGCACTGATCAGTGCCCAGCCGACCGCCGCGCCCAGGACGGCGACGCCCACCCCGTCCGCGGCGCCCCCGCGCTCGTCCTGCGCAGCCATCATGTCGCCGACCCCCCGAACGAGCTCCGGCAGTCCCCGTCGTCTGCCGCGTTCACCGTAGTGGCGGGCCCGTCCGCGATCCACCCCCGGCCGTTCCGGGGTCCCGAGGCGGCCATACCCCCCTCCCGTAGACTCGCGGCTGTGACCGCCACCCTCACCCCCGCCGACGCCCCCGCCACCGGTCCCGCGAAGCCCCGTCCGCTGCTGCGCGCGGTCCGGCCCGGGGCCGCCGTGGCGGCCGGACTGCTGCTCTATCTGAGCTTCCCGCCGCGCCCGCTGTGGTGGCTGGCGCTGCCCGCGTTCGCCCTCCTCGGCTGGGTGCTGCGGGGCCGCCGGCTGCGGGCGGCGTTCGGTCTCGGCCAGCTGACCGGACTGGCTTTCCTGCTGCCGCTGCTGATCTGGACCGGCGAGGACGTCGGCCCGGTGCCGTGGATCGCGCTGGCGTCGGTGGAGGCCGTGTTCATCGCGGCCACCTGTCTCGGTATCGGCGCGGTGTCCCGGCTGCCGGCCTGGCCGGTGTGGGCCGCCGCCGTGTGGATCCTCGGCGAGGCGCTCCGGGCCCGGGTGCCGTTCGGCGGCTTCCCCTGGGGCAAGATCGCCTTCGGCCAGGCGGACGGCGTGTTCCTCCCGCTGGCCGCGCTCGGCGGTACACCGGTGCTCGGCTTCGCGGTCGTCCTGTGCGGTTTCGGGCTGTACGAGACCGGGCGCCGCGTCGTCGCCTACCGCCGCGACGGCGTGCTGCCGCGCGGACCGATGGCGGCCGCGCTGCTCGCGGTCCTCGTCCCGGCCACGGCGGCGGTCGCCGCCCGGCCGCTGGTGGACGCCTCCGCCGAGGACGGTACGGCGACCGTCGCCGCGATCCAGGGCAATGTGCCGCGGCTCGGCCTCGACTTCAACGCCCAGCGGCGCGCGGTCCTCGACAACCATGTCCGCCGCACCGAGCAGCTCGCCGCGGATGTGAAGGCCGGCCGGGAGCCGCAGCCCGACTTCGTGCTCTGGCCGGAGAACTCCTCCGACATCGACCCCTACGCCAACCCCGACGCACGGATGGTGATCGACCGGGCGGTCGACGCGATCGGCGTACCGACGGTGGTGGGCGCGGTGATCACCCCCGAGACCGGCAAGCTGCGGAACACCCTCATCGAGTGGGACCCGGAGCGCGGCCCGGTCAACACCTACGACAAGCGGCATGTCCAGCCGTTCGGCGAGTACATTCCGATGCGCTCCTTCGTCCGGCTGTTCAGCAAGGACGTGGACCGGGTGCGCCGGGACTTCGGCCCCGGCGACAAGGTGGGTGTCTTCGATCTGGCCGGTACCAAGGTCGGCCTCGTCACCTGTTTCGAGGCCGCCTTCGACGACATGGCCCGGGACACCGTGGTCAACGGCGCCCAGCTGATCTCCGTCCCCAGCAACAACGCCACCTTCGGCCGCAGCGAGATGACCTACCAGCAGCTCGCCATGGACCGGGTGCGCGCCGTCGAGCACGGGCGGTCCGTGGTCGTGCCCGTCACCAGCGGGGTCAGCGCGGTCATCATGCCGGACGGTGAAATCGTCGAGCAGACGAAGCTCTTCACCCCCGGCGCCCTGGTCGCCGAGGTCCCGCTGCGCTCCTCCCTCACTCCCGCGACCCGCGCGGGCGCCTGGCCCGAACTGCTGCTGGCGCTCGTCGCCGCGGGCGGTCTGGGCTGGGCGGCCACCACCGCGGTCCGCGCCCGGCGGGCCGACCGTGCCGACCGGGCGGACCGGCCGGTCGCGGAGGGCGGCGAGTAGCCCGCCCGCGGGATCCACCGGGAGCAACCCGGGAACGCGGAGACCCCGCCCGGCGCCGGTGGCGCGGGCGGGGTCTCGGTTTCTGCGGCCGGTTGCTCTCCCGGGGCGTGTGCCGGGGCGGTAAGGGGCTACAGCGGCTCAATCACCCCCCACTCCCCACGGTCTGCCGGTCGTCGGCCGGTGCGGCGGCGGGCTTGTTGCCGCGCATCAGCAGGGCGACCAGCAGAGCGCCCGCCGCGGCCACGGCCGCCGCTCCGGTGAAGGCGGCGCCGAACCCGTCGGTCAGGGCGGGCAGATCGCCCAGCTTCCCGGCCCCCTGCGAGGTGGCGACCGCGGTGAGTGCGGCCAGTCCGAGGGCGGAGCCCACCTGGTAGGTGGTGTTGACGATGCCGGAGGCGAGTCCGGCTTCCTCCTGCCGGGCTCCGGAGATCGCCGCCATCATCGCCGGTATGTAGGCGAGGGACATACCGACCGCGGCGACCAGCGACGCCGGGAGGACGTCCACCAGGAAGGAACCCGTCGGTTCGATCGCGGAGAGCCAGAGCAGCCCGGCCGCCAGGACCAGCAGACCACCGGAGATCAGCGGCTTCGCGCCCCACCGGCCCAGCAGCCTGGCGGTGATCAGGGTCATGAAGACCATCAGCAGCGCCGTCATCGGCAGCAGCGCGGCGCCGCTGGCGAAGGCCCCGTAGCCCAGGACCTGCTGGAGGTAGAGGTTGAGGAAGTACCACATCGGGATCCAGGCCGCGCCCAGCAGCGCCATCCCGAGGTTGGAGATGCCGAGGCCCGGGGTCCGCCAGATCGCCAGCGGCATCAGCGGTGTCCGTACCGACTTCTGGATCACCAGGAAGAGGCCGAGCAGGACGGCCGCGCCGATGAGCTGGAGGACGGTGGCGGTGGTGCCCCAGCCGATCTCGGGGGCCCGCACCACGGCGAAGACGGCGAGTGCCAGACCGGCGGTGACGGCGGCGGCGCCGAGGACGTCCACGGCTCCGCGGCGGGGTGCCGCGGCGGGCAGCAGACCGGTGGCGGCCAGGGTGGCGAGACCGATCGGCACATAGATCATGAAGATCCACGGCCAGCTCATCCACTCGGTGAAGACACCGCCGAGGAAGACTCCGGCGGTACCGCCGGCCGGTGCCGCGGCGCCGTAGAGCGCCATCGCCTTGCCCAGCTCCCTGGGGCTGTGCCCGAACAGCATCATCAGCAGGGTCATGGAGGCGGGGGCGATCAGCGCCCCGCCGACGCCCTGGACGGCGCGGCCGACGACCTCCACCCAGGCGGTGGTCGCGGCGGCGGCGACCACGGATCCGGCGATCAGCACCACCCAGCCGCTGACGAAGATCCGGCGGGCGCCCAGCAGGTCGGACAGCCGTCCGCCGAGCAGCAGCAGTCCGCCGAAGGCGATGACATAGGCGTTGAAGACCCAGCTCAGGTCCTCGGGGGAGAAGCCGAGGTCGCGCTGCATCTCCGGGAGCGCCACCCCGATGATCGAAGTGTCCATGATCACCATGAACTGCGCGGTGGCCAGCACCAGGAGTGCCCACCAGCGCCGTGGGTCGACGGTTGACATCGCCCGTCCCCTCTCTGAAAGTTCTATACCCCTTGGGGGTATCCCTCGGGGCGAGAAGGAATATACCCCCGAGGGGTATCTGGAAGGCAAGGGGGTGCGGAGATCTTTTTTGGCCGCGGCGCTCCGGCGGGGCCCGAACGGGTCCTCCGCCGTTGCCCGGCTGCTCTCCGGGCGGTCCCCGGCGGCTCGCGGACCTCTCCCGGGCGGGCCATGCAAAAGCCCGCCACCGGAGGTCCGGCGGCGGGCGGGGGCGGGAGTGAGGGGAGTGGCTGGGTCGTCTCTTTCGGATCTTGCCGGGCTCGCTAGGCGTTGCGCCCGGGCGGCTCCGGCGCGTGGACCTGCAGGGCCCGGGTCACCAGGCGTACGCCCCGTGCCAGCCGGTCCAGTTGCTCCAGCTCGGCCGCGTACATCAGGATCGCGCTCTCGACGATCCGGCCCGAGACGCCGAGCGCGGGCAGTTCGGCCCGCGAGGTCCGCAGGGCCGCCCGCACCGCGCCGATCTCGTGCTGCAGCTGCCACTGGGCGTGGCGGGCCAGCACGATGGGGTGCCGGGTCAGGGTGGGGTAGCCGGCGTAGCGCGCCGGGACCAGGGTGCGCAGCCAGAGGGCGGCGGTCTGCTCCCAGCCCGGACTGCCGGGCGCGGTGACCTGGAGCGGCCAGTCGGCGGCGCGGGCGCCCCGGGGCGTTGCGGTGGCGGACCCGCCGCCGGATCCAGCGGCGGGTTCACGGGGTGTTCTGGCGGCCCCGGCCCAGGGGTTGGCCGAGGCCGCCGGGTGGGCTTCCGCAGGGGGCGGAGGCCCGGACGGAACATCGCGGTGGCGACGCGAGGAGGAGTGCGTCATGGCGCGATGCCCGGCTCTATGCGGCGCTCGGGGCGCCGTGGACAGGGGGGCCGGCGGGGCGTGGGTTCTTCTGCATATCGCGGACGGCCGGCCTTCCTCGGAGCATGGTTCGGTCGCGGAGCGGATCGATTCGGTCGATCTCCGGACCTCTTCAGGCAGTAAATATATATACCGTCGAGTAAGCAAGAGTAAGAAAATTTTCATGCATATCGGGATGTCCGCCGGGTGAACGGGTGGCGCGATCGGGGTTGTTGGAGGTCCGGCCCGCGGGGCGCGCCCGGCGGACCGGCGGGGTCCGGTCAGTCGTCGAGGAAGAAGTCGTGCTGCTCGGCGGCGTGTTCATAGCTTTCGAGCCGCGTCTGGGTGCGCTGCGGATCGGCGTCCGCCATGGCCTGGAGCAGTGCGGCCGAGAGCACACCCGGAGCCGCGTAGGAGTCGAAGACCAGACGTGAACCGGTGCCGGCCACCAGGATCTCGTCCGCCTCGTCGGCGAGCGGCCCGAGGGGGAGATCGGTGATCAGGGCGACCTTCAGCCCGGCCGTACGGGCCGCGCGCATCGCGGCGAGCGTCTCGTTGGCGTGCCGGGGCATCGCGAAGGCGAGCACCCAGCTGCCGCCGGCCTCCCGGGACTGGAGCAGCGCGTCGTATGCGACGCTGCCGCCGCGCGTGACGGTCCGGACGTCGGGGTGGATCCGCCGGGCCGCGTAGGAGAAGTACTCGGCCAGCGAGACCGAGATCCGCAGACCGAGCACGGTCAGCGGGACCGAGCGGGCCAGCTCCCGGCCCAGGTCCAGCATCCGGTCGGTGTCGGCGAGCAGCCGCCGGAGGTTCTCCAGATTGTCGATCTCCGCGTCGACGGCGGCCTGGAGCTCGTTGCGCCGCTGCTCCGTACGGGTGTCCGGGGTCCCGGCGATCGCGCTCAGCGCGATCGGCTGGAGGGCCTCCCGCAGGGCGGGGTAGCCGCTGAAGCCGACCGAGGCCGCGAACCGGGTGACGGACGGCTGGCTGACCCCGACCCGGTCCGCGAGTTCGGTGATCGACAGGAAGGCGGCCTCGGTGAGGTGGTCGGCGATGTACTGCGCGATCCGCCGCCGTCCCGGCGAGAGCCGGTGGCCGCCGAAGAGGGCGAGGACCCGGTCCACCGGCGCGGGTTCCGGCTCGGGCTCGCCGCCTCCCGGCGTGATCGCAGACGCCTGTGCGCGTGCCTGCTGATCTGATGGCACCGGTGTCACTCCTTCTCGTCCCGCTCCCGCTCAACATAGCCCAGCCGACGGGCCGGGCAGAGGCCGCCGCCCCCCGCCGTCTCGTATACCGGACGGTAGGCGGACAGCCGGACGGACCCGGGCCGGTGACCGGGAGTACGGCGACCACGGGGCCGCCGCGGCCCGCCGTGCCTGCGCCCCGGCCCCGTCCTCCCGCGGTCCCGGACGGCCGCTCGGCCCGGGCCGCCCGGTGCCGTCCCGGGCCCCGCCGCCCGGGCGTCCGGCCCCGCCCCGGCGGCCGTCCGGAGCCCCGCCGGGCCGCAGCTCCGGCCCCGGGCGTCCGGCCCGGTCCCGGTCCCGGCCCGGCAGGTTCCGGGACCGGTGCGCCCGCCGGAACCCCGCACCGGATGACCGCGAAGGAGATGCGCCCCCACCGGGCCGGGGCGCATCCTGGCTGTGTGACCTCGAACGGCGCGCCCGGGGACACCCCGCCGCAGCGGCACGGGGCGACACCCGCGGAACCCAAGGGCGGCGGGGCGGTGCCCGATGAGCTGGAGCTGCTGCTCACCGAGGTGTCCGTGGGCGCCACCGAGGCGGTCGGCGGCTTCGCGGGCGGGGTGTATCTGCCCTCCGGCACCACGGAGGGACTGCTCCGGCTCTCCGTGATGGCCGGACTGCCCCTCCGGCTGTTCCGGCCCTGGTGGCGGGTGCACGAGAACCGGCCCTTCCCCGTCTCGTACGCCCACCGTTCGGGACGGGCCGTCTATCTGCCGGACGCCGAGGAGGCCATGCGGCGCTTCCCCCAGCTGATGGTCAGCCTGCCGTTCCCCTTCAGCGCCCTCTACGTCCCGGTCCTCCGCGGAACCCAGCGGTTCGGGGTGCTCGGCGTGCTGCGCAGCCCCACCCCCGGCAGGCCGGTCGCCCAGGGCGACCGGCAGCGGATGCAGCGCGCCGCCGACCGTCTCGGCGAGGCCCTCGGAGCGCTCCACGACGACGGCCTCCCGATCGTCTGGGACGCGGAGCCCGTCCCCGTACAGCTGCCGTCCCTGACCGCGCCGCCGGTCCGGGTCGGGCACTTCGACTGGGACCTGGACACCGGGGCCCTCACCGGCGACGAGGCGTTCCGCCGGATCCTGGGCCGTAGCTCCGGCGACCGCCCCGGCCGGGCCGAGGACCTCACCGGCCGCCTCGCCCCCGAGGACGCGGCCGGACTGCTGGCCGTCGCCCGGCGGACGGCGGTCGCGGGCCGCAGTTCGGCCCGCCGGATCCGGCTGCGCGGCGCCGACGGCCGGGCGCATCTGGTCGAGCTGTCCGGCGGCCCGCCGCGCCGCCCCGGGGCGGCCGAGGGGCCGTCCGTGCTCCACGGCTCACTCGTCGACCTCGGCGCGGGGCCCGTCGTCACGGAGGCCGTCGACCGGCTGCCGCGGGCGGTGCTCACCCTCGACCGGCTCGGCCGGATCACCCATCTCAACCACACCGCCGAGCTGCTCCTCGGCCGGGGCCGCCCCGAGCTGATCGGCCGGGTGCTGTGGGAAGCGCTGCCCTGGCTGGCCGACCCCGCGTACGAGGACCATCTGCGGGCCGCCCTGATGGCCCCCACGCCCGTCTCGTTCATCGCCCGGCGGGGTGAGGGCGAACGGCTGGAGGTGGGCCTGTACTCCGGCCACGACGGGGTCACCGTCACGCTGCTGCCCGCCGAGCACCCGGTCGGCGGCAGACGGGCCCGCCCGGCGGGCGCCCCGCCCCCGGGCGGCCCGTTCGCCGCCCTGTCCGGGCAGTCCGCCGCGATCTACCGGCCGGTCGCGCTCGCGATCGCGCTCACCGAGGCGGTCACCGCCCGCCAGGTCTCGGCCGTCGTCACCGACGAGCTGCTGCCCGCCTTCGGCGGCCGTGCGCTGGCCATCTACCTGCTCCACGAGCGGCATCTCTTCCTCGCCTGGGAGACCGGCTTCCCGCAGGGCTTCCTCGACCGCTTCGACGGGGTGGGCCTCGACGCCCGGCTGCCCGGGGTGGAGACCCTGACCACCGGCCGGCCCCTCTTCTTCGAGTCCATGGAACAGCTCGCCACCGCCTATCCGGGCATCCCCCTCGACGCCCATGTCGGCGCCCGCGCCTTCCTCCCGCTGATCGCCTCGGGACGGCCCGTCGGCTCCTGCATCCTGGGCTTCGACCAGCCGCGCACCTTCGGCGCCGAGGAGCGCACCGTGCTCGTCGCGCTCGCCGGGCTGATCGCCCAGGCACTGGAGCGGGCCCGGCGGTACGACACCGAATCGGCGCTGGCCCGCGGACTCCAGGACGCCCTGCTGCCCCACCGGCTGCCGGTTCTCGACCAGGTGGAGACCGTCGGCCGCTATCTGCCCGGCACCCAGGGCATGGACGTGGGCGGCGACTGGTACGACGTGATCGAGACGGACGGGCTGATCGCCCTGGTGATCGGTGACGTCCAGGGCCACGGGGTGGCCGCGGCCGCCACCATGGGCCAGCTGCGCAGCGCCCTGCGGGCCTTCGCGCTGAGCGGACACGGCCCGCCGGAGGTGATGGGCCGTACCAACCGGATGCTGATCGACCTCGACCCGGGGCAGTTCGCGAGCTGCGTGTACCTGGTGCTCGACCCCGCGACGGGCCGGGCGCGGGCGGTACGGGCGGGTCATCCGCAGCCGCTGCTGCGTCACCCGGACGGGCGTACCGAGGTGCTCGACCTGGCGGGCGGTGTGGTCCTCGGGGTGGACCCGGCCGCGACGTACCCCGTCACCGAACTGCTGCTGGAGCCCGGTTCGGTGCTCGCGCTGTACACGGACGGGCTGGTGGAGCGGGCGGGTGCCGATATCGACACGGGCGTCGAGCGGCTGCGCGCCTCACTCGCCGGGCGGGAGGCCGAACCGCTGCCGGAGACCGCCAACCGGCTGATCAGGGAGGCCCGTCAGGCCGAGGACCGCCCCGACGACATCGCGCTGCTGCTGGCGACGCGCTGGGAGTGAGCGCTTCCGGAGCGCCGGTGGCCCCGGCCCGGAGCTTCCGGGCTCGCGGCCCCTGCCCGGAGCCCCTTGCCCCGGAGCCCGTAGCCCGGTGGTCGTAGCCCGGTGGCCCCGGAACCCCTCAGGCAGTACGGCTCCGGCGGGCGGACCCCCCGGAGCCGTACGGACCGGCCGACCGGCCGACCGGTCCGTACGGCCGGCCGGGTCCGCGTCAGCGGACCAGGTTCACCCCGGTCTCGGCCGAGTAGCCGTCGACGGGGAACGGCAGGCCGCCCTTGGCCAGCTCCACGGCGGTCACCTTGACGCCCGCCTCGCCCGGCACGAACGTGCCCTGGGGGCTGCCGGTCACCTCCCAGGTGTGCAGCCGGCCGTCGCAGACGGCGATGAACCCTTCCAGGTCGGCCCGTGAACCCCCCTGGCGGGCCTCGGCGTCGACCAGGACCGTTCCTGAGCCGGGGGAGCAGTAGTAGGTGCCGGTGAGCACCAGCGAACCGTCGGGGGCGATCCGGCCCGTGGAGTCGACGGTGACGGGCTCGGGGGCGAACTGGGCCCGGGCGGTGCCGGGCAGCAGGAGGGCCGAGAGTACGGCGGCGAGGGCGAGCGACGGGAGAACCGCGGCGCGGCGAGCGTTGATCATGCCCGCACAACGAGTGCGGTGCGGTCCGGTGGCGCCGGTCCACACCGGTGGGCGAATCGTTCGATCATGATTCGGAAGAGCGCCGGGCGCGGCGCCGTACGCCGTCCGGCCGACCGCTCCCCGCCGCCCGGGGACCGTGGTTCCGGCAGCTCCGGAGGGCCGCTGACCACGGCCGCGGCCATGGTTCCGGACAGCGGGGCAATGGGCCGTTTCGGGCCAGCGGAAAGCCGGACAGATGTTCTCCTTCGGGTGATTCCCGGGAGTGAACTCGGGGTAATCGCAGCCGGGCATGGTATTGAGCTGGGAGGCATCCGTTCGGGCATATGCCAGAAACAAGCCAGGAGTGCCCGCCCCGACGGGGTGAAGAACGCATCCGTTACCCGGACGAGTGTTTTCCCCAAGACTTGTTGATGAGTAGGGTGTGATCCCGCCGCCGGTGATCCACACGGATCCGGCCGCCGCATTCCCCCGGCCACGACCGGGCCCGGGCCGGAATGCGGGCCGGAGGCGGCGTCAGGGGCGACGGGGGAGGGGAACGTGCCTGCCGGGTCTTTCGGGGGACAGTACGTCTGGCATCCGGCGGCCGACGACCGTCGGCTGGCGCGCGCCTGCATCGACGTCAAGGCCGGCCGCTACCTCGGCGCCGAACGCGCCCTGCGCGAGACCCGGGGCGACTACGGCACCCGCGCCCACCGCTCCCTGGTCCTGGCCTCCGAGGCCGCGGACTCCGACCTCGCCGAGCGCTGGCTCGCCGAAGCGCCCGGCCCCGAATCCGCGCTGCTCTGGGCCCGGGTGGCGATGCTCCGCGCGCTGCGCGCCGAGGACAGCGGCGCCCGGCACGCCGGCGCGCTCCTCGGCATCGCCGAGACCGCCTGCGAGCGCGCCGCCCTCGCCGATCCCCGCGACCCCACCCCCTGGGTGGCCAGGCTCGCCCTCGCCCGGATCCGCCGCCCCCGCGATCCCGCGCCCCAGGGACTGCTCACCGCGCCGTCCGGCCCCTGGCCGCTGCTGGCCCGGGCGTTACGCCTGGACCCCTGGAACCGCGAGGCCCACCACCGCTTCCTCGCCTTCTACTTCGCCCGCTACGGCGGCACCGCCAGCGCCCGCTGGGACGTGGCCTCCTTCCTCAGCCACCGCGCCCCCGTCGGCTCGGCCCTGCGCCTGCTGCCGCTGGTCGCCCTCGCCGAGGAGTACGACCCCTCGTCCCTGCTGGCTCACCGCACCTGGCGCCAGCCCCAGTGGGTCGCCACCGCACTGCACGGCTACCGCAACTGGCTGCCCGAGGTCCCCCGCTACCGCTTCACCCCGGTACTGGACCTGTCCTATCTGGCGCACGCCCTCTACATGGGCCGCCGGCAGCCGGAGGCCCGGGAGGTGCTGACCGCGATGGGACCGTACGCCGCGCGGATGCCGTGGAGCGCCTTCGGCGACCCCGGCGACCAGCTGACCAGGGCCCGCCGCATTCTGGGCCTGCCGGTGCCCGCCGCATGAGACCAGCAACTTCGGGACGCTCGGGAAAGGGGCCGACGGTGCCGGAACACCTCACCGCCGTTGGACGCAGGAATCGCCACCGGGGCGACGGGACCGTCGCCCTCGACGACGACGCGACCCTGCACGCCATGGGATATCCCCGCAAACTCACCCGCAGATTCCGGGCCTTCGACAATTTCGCCATTTCCTTCACCATCATCAACGTCATCTCCGGAATCTTTTCCGCCTTCGGCTACGGAATGGCCGCGGGCGGTCCGCTGATCCTGGTCGCGGGATGGATCTCGGTTTCCGTGATGGTGCTGTTCGTCGGCGCCGCGATGGCGGAGATCGCCTCCGCCTACCCCACCAGCGGCGCTCTCTACTTCGCCGCCGGGAAACTCGCCCGCAGGCACCGCGGCGCCTGGTCCTGGTTCACCGGCTGGCTCAACTTCGTGGGCCAGGTCGGCGGCACCGCCGCCACCGCCTACGCCGCCGCCGCGTTCCTCCAGGCCTTCGTCACCCTCTACCACCCCGGATACCGGGCCACCGGCGCCAGCACCGTCGCCATCACCGCACTGATCCTGCTCGTCCAGGCCCTGGCCAACACCTACACCGTGGATCTCGTCGCCATCGTCATCCGGATCTCGGTCTGGTGGCTGGCGGGCGGCGTCACCCTCATCGTCGGCTCCCTGCTGCTGGTGCCCGGGACCCACCGGCCGCTGGAGTTCTCCGCCCACTTCGTCAACGACACCGGATTCACCAGCGGGGTGTACGCCGCACTGCTCGGCCTGCTCGTGACCAGCTGGACCTACACCGGCTTCGACGGCAGCTTCCATATGTCCGAGGAGACCGTGCGCTCCACGGTCAGCACCCCCTGCGGCATCGTCCGGGCCATCGGCTGGTCCGCCCTCGCCGGACTCGCCCTGATGCTGGCACTGGTCCACTCGGTCGGCGACTACGCCGCGACGGCGGGCGCCCCGGTCGCCTCCGTACGGGTGCTGACCGACGCCCTCGGCACCGGAATCGCCGGGCTGCTGATGCTCGTCGTCATCGGCTCCATGCTCTTCTGCGGACTCGCCAACATGACCAGCAACGCCCGGCAGATCTTCGCCTTCTCCCGCGACGGCGCCATGCCCGGCTCCCGCCTCTGGCACACCGTCAGCATGCGCACCCGGACCCCCGTCAACGCGGTCTGGCTGGCGGCCGGCTGCTCCTTCACGCTCACCGTCCCCGGCCTCTGGTCCCACACCGCCTTCGCCGCCATCGTCAGCGTCAACGTCGTCGGCATGTACCTCGCCTACGGCATCCCCATCTTCCTGCGGCTGCGCCTCAAGGGCGAGTTCCGGCCCGGCCCCTGGCACCTGGGGCGCTGGGGCGTACCCGTGGCCCGCGTCGCCGTCGTCTGGATCGGGCTGAGCAGTGTGCTGTTCGTCCTTCCGCACGCCTCACCCATCACCCCCACCACCTTCAACTACGCCCCGATCGCCCTGGTGGCCGTGGTGCTGGTGGCCACCGTCTGGTGGTTCGCCACCGCCCGCAGACGCTTCTCGGGGCCGGTCAGCTACGGCAGCCCCGACGAGGTGGCCGCGATGGACCTCATCTGACCGGCCGCCGGACCGCGGACCCGCCCGGGTCCGCACCCCACCGTTCCCCTGCGACCCTCCGGAAGGAACGCATCCGTTATGATCAACCCCCTCTCCAGCACCCAGGACACCACCGGCCTCACGGTTACCGGCGCCACCCTGGAGGAGTGGCTCCAGATCGCCGAATGGGCCGCCGCCGAAGGCTGGAACCCCGGCAACGGCGACGCCGCCTGCTTCCATCCCACCGACCCCGAGGGCTTCTTCGTCGGCCGTCTCGACGGCCGGATCGCCTCCGCCGTCTCCATCGTCCGCTACGGCGACGACTACGCCTTCCTCGGCCACTACCTGGTCCGCCCCGACCTCCGCGGCCGCGGTATCGGCCTGGCCACCTGGCGGGCCGCCCTTCCGCACGCCGGGGCCCGGCTGGTCGGCCTCGACGCCGTCCCCGCCCAGCAGGGCAACTACGAGCGCTCCGGCTTCTCCGCCGCGTACAGCACCGTCCGGTACGGCGGCAGCCCCCTGCGCAGCGGCAGCGTCGCGCCCGGGGTGGTGCCCGTCACCCCCGATCTGCTGTCCGCGGTCGCCGCCTACGACCGCTCCTGCTTCCCCGCCGATCGCGGCACCTTCGTCGCCCGCTGGCTCGCGGCCCCCGGCCACACGGCGTACGCGAAGCTCGCCGACGACGGGCGGATCACCGGCTACGGCGCCATCCGGCCCGGGCGGGACGCGCACCGGATCGGCCCCCTCTTCGCGGACACCGCGGCGGACGCGGAGGCGCTCTTCGACAGCCTCACCTCGGAGCTGGGCGCCGAGGAGCAGATCGCCGTCGACATGCCCGAACCCCATGCCGCGGCCGGGGCGCTGGCGACCGCCCGCGGACTGACGGCCCAGTTCCCGACCACCCGCATGTACACCGGCCCGGCGCCCGAGGTACGCACCGAGCGGGTGTTCGGGATCACCTCGCTCGAACTGGGCTGACCCGCCCCGGCCCGGCCGGCGGCCCGCCGCCGGTCAGGGCCCCGGCGACGCCGGGGAGGCGGGCGCGGAGCCGATGGGCGGCGAACCCCCCGCCGGATAGCTCGCCGGAGGCGGCGGGGACTCCACCGCGGGCGGCGACTCGGCGGGCGCGGACGGCTCCGAAGGCGGCGGCTGCGACGGCGGCTCCGAACCGGGCTCGGACGGCGGCTTCGACGGGGACTCCGAGGCCGGACCGGACTCGCCGGGCGACGCGGACGCCGTCTTCGACGCCGACCCGGACGCCGAAGGCTCGGCGGACGACGACGGCGGGGACGACGGCAGCTTCTTCTCCGGGGGCGCCGTCGGCCGGTCGGCGCCCCCGCCGGTACCGGCCGGCCGGGTGAACCAGGTTCCGTCGGCCGCGTCGAAGACCGTCAGCTCCTTCAGTCCGGCCGCTGCCGGTTCGACGATCACCACGCCCTCGTCCCGGTACCCGGGCCAGGAGTCACCGGTCGTTTTCGGCTTGCCGCGCAGCGCCTCGGGCGGGGTCAGCGGATTCCCGCAGGCGCACCGCACCCGCGGCACCCCCCGGTCGTCGACCAGGACCGCCGTCCCGGCCTGGAGCACCGCCTGGTAGGACGTGGACGCGCCGTCCCGCCAGCCGTGGTTGGTGACCCGGGTGTCGATCCGCAGCTGAACCGGGGTCAGGGACCGCAGATAGTCCGGTACGGCGCCGGGCGCGATGCCCAGCACCCCGGCGAAGGCCGTGTTCTTCGCCTGGTCGGCCGAAAGGTAGCCGATCTGCTTCTCCACGTCGCAGCTCGACTTCTGCTCCGTACCCCCGTACAGCCCGGGCGTCGCCCCGGACACCGCGCGGACCGTGTTCTCCGCCGGCGGCGGTCCGGTGGGGGAGGCCGTCTCCTTCGGCGGGGTGCTCTCCTGCGCCGTGGACGCGGTGTACGGATCCGGGCCGGTGGAGCCCGCCGCCTGGAGGAACACCTCCGGGCCGGACGCCGAGCCCGAACCGCCCCCGCCGCCCGGCAGGGTGAGGACAAGGACGATCGCGATCACCGCGGCCGCCGCGATGCCGATCAGCGCCGTCCGGGGAATCCGCCGCCACCAGGGGCCCTCCGGTCCGCTGCCGGGCTCCGCCGGACCGCCGGACCCGTCACCGCCCCCGCCACCACCGCCTCCGCCCGTTCCGCCGCCGGAGTCCCCGGGGCCGCCCGGACCCTGCCCCGACACCCGGGTCGGCGGCGGCGCCGGCTCCGGACCGGGCGGCGGGGGAGTGGTACCCCCGCCCGACGGCCCGGCGAGCGGGCCGGACGGGGGACCTGTCGGACGTTCGGACGACGACGGCTCGGCGCTCACGGGCTCTTCCCCTGCTCGGAGGAGATCGACGGACGGCCCGGCGGACGGATCCGCACACTGCGGGCGGTGCGCCGGGGCCCCGTGCCGGAGGCACGGAGCGGAGCGCGGGGCCACGGGCCGGGAGCGGCCGCCGGATACCCCGCAGCTCATTGTGTGCGCCCGCCGCGGACCGTCCGCAAGCCGGGACGGGCCGTCGGCGCGACGCGGTCGGCCCCCTCCGGCGGGCGGTGCGCCCCGCCGCTGCTTAGCGTGACGGCGTGAGCCAACAGCCAGTGCCCGGGCGGCGCCCCCCGGGCCCCCCACCCGTCGGCCGGACCCCCTACGGCTGGATCCAGGCCTTCCTCGCCGTGGCCGCCGGGCTGGTCGCACTGGTCGTCACCGCCGCGCTGGGGCTGTGGGCCGCGGGCGCCCAGGACCTGCCCGGCGGGGCCTTCCCCCAGGTCGTCGCGGCCACCGCGGTCCTCGCCGCGGGCGGTACCGTCGAACTCACCGGCGGCGCCGGTGACCTCGCGGCCGGTGGCGGCGACCTCTCCGCCGTCCCCCTCTCGGTCACCCTCGCGGCCGCCCTCGTCCTGGCCCGCGGCTTTCTGCGCCCCCTGCGCCATCACGCCGTGGTCGGCACCCGGGACCTGGCGGGCTGGGCCGCCCGGCTGGGGCTGCTGTGGGCCGTCGTCCTCGTCGGACTTGCGGCGGTCGCCCGGCACAGCTTCGACATCACCCCCGAGGGCACCATCGCCGACATCGGCAGCATCCTCGGCCTCTCGGCGGAGGCCGGGTTCGCCGCCGACGTACCGCTCACCCTGCTGTACGGGCTCCTCTGGCTGGCCGCCCTGTTCGCGGCGGCCCTGCTGGTCTCGCACCGCGCCGCCCTGCCCGCCCGGCTGGTCCGCGCCGTCGCCCCGGTCCGCCCCGCCGCCCACGCCGTCGCCCTGCTGCTGCTGGCGTACGTTGTGCTGGCCCTGGTCGCCGGACTGGTGACCGCCGCCACCCGGGGGCATCCGGCCGAGACCTTCGCGGTGATCCTCCTAGGCCTGCCCAACCTCGCCTGGCTCGCGCTCACCCTCGGCCTCGGCACCGTCTGGGACGGCCTCGCCGAAGGCCCCTTCGGGCTGCCGATGCCACGGGCCCTGGACACCGTGCTCCGCACCCCGGGCGGTACCTCCCTCGACCTGAGGTCCCTCGCCGCCGAGAACGCCGGTGCCTGGTGGCTGCTGGTCGCCGCCGCCGTCGGCGTATCCGCCGCCGCGGTCCTGGCCGCCCGGCGCTCATCCCCCGGAACCCGCCCCTGGCAGCACGCGGTGCGGACCGCCGCGGTGCTGGCCGTCGCCATACTGACGGTCTGTCTGCTCTGCCGGGTCCAGGCCCACTACGGTCTCTCGCTGCTCGGCCTCGGCGATGTCGGCGGCGCCCTGTCGGGCCGGGTCGAACTGCTGCCCCGCTGGTGGACGGCGCTCCTCGCGGCCGTGCTCTGGGGCCTGGTGACCGGCTTTCTCGCGGGGCTGGTGCACCGGTCCCGCACCGGCACCGCGGTGCGGTGACAGCGGCCGTTGCCAGGGGGCGTTGTCAGTGGGGCTCCCTACGATGGCACCACGAACTGATGGGCGATCCGACGCGGGGAGCACAGCATGGTGTGGACGGGGCATCCCCGGCTGACGGCGGGGCCGAGGACGACGGCATATCTGCACTCCGTGTTCGTCCCGGGCACCCGGCTCGGCGGGGTCTACGACCAGCCCGAGGTGGATGTCACGGTCGTCGACCTGATCCACGCGGCCACCATCCGCATTCCGAGCGGGCGGCTCGGCGTGGGTAACCCCTGGTCGAACGACTGGGTCACGGTCGGGCCGTGGGAGGACTGGCCCGACGCGGACTGGCGGGAGCTGGCGGAGCGGATACCCCCGGGTGCCTACCGGGTGGAGACGGCCTGGACCAGCGCCGTCATCGAGTTCAACGGCGAACCCCTCGATATGCGGGACTGCTCCGGGAGCCGGCTGATCGTCCGTGACGAACCGGTGGTGGGCTGGGAGATGGCCCTCGGCACGGGGGAACGTGTCGAGGACATTCCCCACGGCCTGGAGCCGGGATTCTGGACGGACACCGGCATGGGCTGTTTCGCCGACGCCGAACACTGGCGGACCCTGACCCGTCCCTTCCGCAAGCACCTCGCGGATGCCATCGCGCGCCCCGGAGAAACCGTGGGCCGGGACACCGTCACACTGCCGGACGGCAACGAACTGGTCAGGGACGATACGGTCGGGGCCGATCTGGTGACCGTGGCCGCGGAGGAGACCACCCTCCCCACCTGGCTGGGGCGGACGGCCGCGGGGGAGGTCGCATGCCTCGTCGTCGCACCGCCCGTGATGATGCTGAGGGACGACGCCATGCCCGAGCCCACGGACTGACCCGGGCACCCGGCGGGCCGTGCCGTTTCCACGGCGGCTCGCGCACGCCGTCAGCCGGACGGTCCAGGGCCGGAGTTCGCCGGGAGCCCGGGGAAGACCGGCAGCGCCCAGGCCGGTGGCGCGGGCGGCGGGGCCGGGCCCGACGAACCCGGGGGCACCAGCGACACCACCCGGGTCGGAGAGCGCCCCGGTCCGGTCGCCGCGGCGCGCAGTGCCGTGACGAACGCCCCGCACGAGCCGTAGCGGTCGTCCGGGACCTTCGCCAGCGCCCGGATCAGCACCTCGTCCACCGCCGCCGGAAGGTCCGGGCGGCGGGCCGTCAGCGGCGGCGGCGGGTCGAACTGGTGGGCCCAGAGCAGGGCCATATCGTCGTCCCGCTGGAACGGCGGCGCGCCGCCCAGCATCTCGTACACCACGCACGCCAGCCCGTAGACGTCGCACCGGCCGTCCACCGGCCGCCCCGAGATCTGCTCCGGCGCCACATAGTCCAGGGTGCCCACGAACTGGCCCACCGTGGTGAACCCGGTCAGCGACAGCGACTTCTTCGTCAGCCCGAAGTCCGTCAGATACACATGCTCCGGATGCTCGCTGTCGGTCCCCTCGGCGACCAGCACGTTCCCCGGCTTCACATCGCGGTGCACCAGATCGTGGCGGTGCGCGGCGTCCAGCGCCGACGCGGTCTGGGCCGCGATCCGGCCCGCCGTCGCCACCGGCAGCGGCCCCTCCCGGCGCAGCATCGTCCGCAGGTCCTGGCCGGGCACGTACCGCATGGCGATGTACAGCAGCCCGTCCGCCTCCCCGGCCTCGAAGACCGGCACGATATGGGGATGGTCGATGGCGGCGGCCACCCGGGACTCATGGCTGAAGCGGCGCCGGAAGGTGTCGTTGCGGGCCAGTTCGGGGGCGAGGAGTTTCAGCGCGACCGTCCGGTCGAGCCGGAGGTCCCGGGCCCGGTACACCACCGCCATACCGCCCCGGCCGATCTCCTGCTCGATCCGGTAGTCGGCGATCCGCCGCCCCGCCAGTTCGGTGGGCCGCCCGGACGGCGGTCCGGGTTCCGCCGGTTCCGCGGCGCCGCCGTTTCTGCCGTCACCGGTGCCGGTGCCGGTGTCGTTGCCGGTGCCGTCGTGCGCCGTCATCGGCGCTCACCACCGGGGCGGGTCGGCGGCGGCGGTACGGGACCGCCGGGCTCGACGACCCTGGTGGGCGGCGGTGCGTCGCCGGAGCCGTGGGCCGGTCCGGGCTCCTCGACCACCCGGGTCGGGGGCGGCGCGCCGGCCGGGGGCGGCTGCCGTACGGGCTCCGGCGCGCCCGCGGTACCGGGCGTGCCGTCGGCCGGGGAACCGTCGCGCGGCGAACCGCCCTCCTGCCGCCCGCCGTGCGCCGTCCCGCCGTCCGGTGCGCCGCCGTCCTGTCCGCCGGCCCTCCGGGTATCCCGGTCCCGGCCGTCGGCGTTCGGTGTGCCGCGGTCCGGCGCGTCAGCGTCCTGCCCGTCAGCGTCCTGCCCGTCACCCTCCTGTCCGTCGCCGTCCCGCCCGTCGCCGTCCCGCGCCTCGCCGGGGCCGGGCGGTACGTCGTCCCGGGCCGGCCGGGACACCGCGTACGTACCCAGCCGCACCCCGTCGCCGTACACCCACCGCTCGTGCTCCGCCTCGTACAGCCAGACCGACTCGCCGTCGATCACCACCCCGGCCCGCAGCCCCCGGGTACGGCTGCGGAAGGTCTCGCCGTCGATCCGGCCGCCCGCGAGATCGTCCGCCGCGCTGCGGTAGCGGCTGACGGCCTCGCCCGCCTTCGCCAGCTGGGGGCGCTGGTCGGCCGTCCTGGTCAGCGGCCGGCCGGTCGCGGGCGGCGGCTGCGGCACCACGACCAGCAGCCTGGCGTCCACCCAGGCCGACCAGCCGTTGGCGCACACGATCCGGCCCCAGTCACCGCGCCGGTCGGCCAGCAGGACCGGCAGCAGCGCGTCCAGGGACGCGGCGGGCCGGCCGTCGCCCGGATTCTCCCAGGCGGACAGTCCGCCCGGCGGCACCACATGCGTCGGGGTGAAGTCCTCGGTCATCGAACGGTGCCTACTTCCGCATCACGGAGGGCTCCTGGCGGCGCAGGAGCCGGGCGACCAGCCAGCCGTACAGCACGGACAGCACCACCATCATGCCCATATCGGTCAGCCACACCGCCGTGGAGTGCTCGAACAGCGGATCCGCCGTCAGGGAGTCCGGCACCAGGCGTCCCAGCCCCACCGTGGACGCCATGGCCGCCAGCGCCCACCGGGACGGCACCAGCCAGGCCAGCTGCTCCGCCACCGGCAGCCCGTGCAACTCCAGCAGCGCCCCGCAGAACACCACCTGCACGATGGCGAGGAGCACCAGCAGCGGCATGGTGACCTCCTCCTTGGAGACCAGCGCGGAGATCAGCAGCCCGAGCATCATCGCGGTGAACGACAGCAGCGCCACCGCCAGGGTCAGTTCCACCAGCGGTGGCAGCAGTACCCCGCGGCCGCCGGGCGCGTTGAGCTTCACCCCGGCCAGCCCGATCAGTGTGAGGACCACGGCCTGGAGCACCGTCACCGTGCCCAGCACCACCACCTTGGACATCAGATACGCCGACCGGGACAGCCCCACGGCCCGTTCCCGCCGGTAGATGGCACGCTCCTTCACCAGTTCGCGCACCGCGTTCGCGGCACCCGTGAGCACCCCGCCCACACAGAGGATCAGCAGGGCGTTCATCGCCGTCTCCCGGGTCAGGGCGCTGCCCGCCAGAGCCCGGGCCATCGCCCCCATCACAAACGGCAGGGCGATCATCACCACGAGGAAGGTACGGTCCGCGCTGAGCGCCGCCGCGTACCGCCTGATCAGGGTCCACAGCTGGGCGCTCCGGCTCCGCGGCTTCGGCGGCGGTGCGGGGGCCGGCGCCGGTCCGGCCGCCGCGGCGGGCGGCGGTTGCGCGGAGGCGTCGGCGACATAGCGCCGGTGGTACTCGGACGCGGCATAGGCGCCCGCCCAGTCCCGGTCCGGCTCGTTCTCGAACGCCTCGAAGGCCTCGGGCCACCGCTCGTGGCCGAAGAACGACAGCGCTTCGCCGGGCGGCCCGTAGTAGGCGATCCTGCCGCCCGGCGCCAGGACCAGCAGCCGGTCGCACACATCGAGGCTGAGGACGCTGTGCGTCACCACGACCACGGTCCGGCCGTCGTCGGCGAGCGTCCGCAGCATCTGCATCACCGAGCGGTCCATGCCCGGGTCGAGTCCCGACGTCGGCTCGTCGAGGAAGAGCAGCGACGGCTTCGTCAGCAGCTCCAGGGCCACGCTGACCCGCTTCCGCTGGCCCCCGGAGAGTTTGTGCACGGGCTGGTCGGCCCGTTGCTCCAGGCCGAGCTCCCGGATCACCTCGGCGACCCGGCCGCGCCGCTCCTCCTTCGCCGTGTCCTGCGGGAACCGCAGTTCGGCCGCATAGCCGAGGGCCGCGCGAACGGTCAGCTGGGTGTGCAGGATGTCGTCCTGCGGTACGAGTCCGATGCGCTGACGCAGTTCGGCGTAGTCCCGGTAGAGGTCGCGGCCGTCGTACAGCACCGCTCCGCCGTCGGCGGGACGCAGTCCGGTGAGCGCGTTGAGCAGGGTCGACTTCCCCGCGCCGCTGGGGCCGACCACGGCGAGCAGACAGCGCTCGGGAACCGGGAAGGTGACCCGTTCGAGGAGGGTGCGGCGGCCGCGGTCCACGGTGACCGTCAGCTCCTGCACGTCGAGGGTGACCTCACCGGTGTCGACGTACTCCCGCAGCTCGTCGCCGACCAGACAGAACGCGGAGTGCCCGATGCCGACGACATCGCCCTCGGCGACGGCGGCGGCGGCCACCGCCACACCGTTGAGGAAGGTGCCGTTGTGGGAGCCGACGTCCGCGATCTCGTAGCCGCCGCCGGGGCGGGAGCGCAGTTCGGCGTGGTGGCGGGAGACCGTCAGATCGTCGACGACGAGATCGTTGTCGGCGGCCCGCCCGATCCGGACCGTACGGGCGGGCCGGGGCCGTACGGACGTCGGCTGCCGGAAGGTACCGGTGGCGGCGGGCGCGGACACCCGCAGCTCTGTCCGGGACGATGACGATTCGGCCGGTGCCGGTGCCGGAGCGGGCGTGGGTGCCGGAGCGGGCGTGGGCGTGGGTGCGGCGGCCGGGGTGGGTGCGGGAGGGGCGGGCGGTGCAGGTGCCGGGGGTGGTGCGGCCCGGTCGACGAGGACCGCGCGGGGTCCGTCCGCCGCGCTGCCGAAGCGCAGCACGCTGCCCGCGCCCACGTCCAGGGCCCGGACCCGGGCCCCGTCCGCGTAGGTGCCGTTGGTGCTGTCCTCGTCCTCCACGGTCCAGTGGCCGTCGTCGGCGCGCAGGACGGCGTGGTGCCACGACACCCGGTCGTCGTCGAGCACGATGTCGCACAGCGGGTCGCGTCCGACGTGGTAGGCCCGCCCGGGACGCATCACGGTGGCCCCGTCGTCCGTCTCGATCACCAGCTCGGGGGCGGTCGGCGCGGCGTGGCGCTCAGCCATACCCCGATTTTATCGGCGGCCGCCGGAGCCCGCCCGCCGTGCGCCGCGCGGGCGGCGGCCCTGCGTCCGGGGCAGCGCCACGCCGAAAGGTGCCGCCCGCCGCGCCGCGTGGTCGGCCGCCGGTTCCGGGGCCGTACGCCCGCGCCGGACCCACCCGCGGCCGGACCGCGCCCCGGTCCGGCTCAGCGCAGATATGCGAGCCCCGGATGGGCCGCCGTGTACGCGTCCAGCAGCCTGCGGGCCACCGCCACCGAATCGACCAGCGGGTGCAGCGCGAACGCCGCCACGGCCCGGGCCCGCGACCCGGACTCCGAGGCCGCCAGCACCTCCCGCTCCACCGCCTTCACCGCGGTCACCAGACCGGCCGCGTGCCCGGTCAGCGGCGAGACCGCCACCGGATGCGCGCCGTTGCCGTCGACCAGGCACGGCACCTCCACGACGGCGTCGTCGTCCAGCGGCGCCAGAGCACCCCGGTTGCGGACGTTCAGGATCAGGGTGGTCCGCTCGTCCCGGGCGATCGCCCGCATCAGCGCCAGCGCGACCTGCTCGTACCCCCCGGACTCCAGGTCGGCGGCGTCCCGTTCGCCCGCGCCCGCCGCCTCCCGGTTGTGCGCCATGTACGTCGCCTCACGCTCGGCCCGGGTACGGTCCCAGGCCGCCAGCGCCGAGCCGCCGCCCGGCCGGGCCATCGCCGCGTAGAACCGGTCCTGCTGCTCGTGGAGGAAGGCGCCCCGGGTCCGTTCGGCGCTCCGGTAGGCGGCCACCGCCTCGCGGTTGAAGTAGTAGTAGTGCAGGTACTCGTTGGGCACCGCGCCCAGCGTCCGCAGCCAGTCCGCCCCGAACAGCCTGCCCTCCTCGAAGGAGCCGAGCAGCGCCGGATCGGCGAACAGCCGGGGGAGCAGGTCCTCCCCGCCGGACCGCAGCCCGCGCAGCCAGCCCAGATGGTTGAGGCCCGCGTAGTCGATCCACGCCGTCGCCGGATCGGCGCCCAGCAGCCGGGCGACCCGCCGCCCCAGACCCACCGGGGAGTCGCAGATCCCGATGACCCGGTCGCCCAGCACCCCGGCCATCGCCTCGGTGACCAGACCCGCCGGGTTGGTGAAGTTGATGACCCGGGCGTCCGGGGCCAGCCGGGCCGTCCGGCGGGCGATCTCCACGGCCACCGGCACCGTGCGCAGCCCGTAGGCGATCCCGCCCGCGCCCACGGTCTCCTGCCCCAGCACCCCCTCCGCCAGCGCGATCCGCTCGTCGGCCGCACGCCCTTCGAGACCGCCGACCCGGATCGCCGAGAACACGAAGTCGGCGCCGCGCAGCGCGTCGTCGAGATCGGTGGTCACCACCACGGCCGGGGCGTCCGGCACTCCGTCGGCCTGGTCGGCGAGGACCCGGGCGACCGCGGCGAGCCGACCGGCGTCGACATCGTGCAGGACCAGCTCCGTGACCCGCCCCTCGGCCCGGTCGGCCAGCAGCGCCCCGTACACCAGGGGCACCCGGAAACCACCGCCGCCCAGCAGCGCGAGCCTCATACCGCCACCACCTCCTGGCCGCGGGCCGCGCGCCGGGCGCGGCGGTGACGAGAGGGCTGCCGGTCGGTTCGTCGTTCGCTCACCACACCGCGCACGCTACCCGCCGTGTCCCCCCGGTTCCACGGCCTCCCGGCTGCACGGCCTCCCGGCTGTACGGCCTTCCGGTTGCACGGCCACCCAGCCGCCGGACCGCGGCACCGGATCAGCCGTGCGAGGCATGGCCGATCAGATACGCCAGATCCGGATAGTCCACCACGAAGCCGTCCGCGCCGATCTCGATGTCCCGGCGGAAGTCGCCCGCCTCGTACCGGACGAGCGCGCCGCCGTCGTCCGTCTCCTCCAGCGGGGTGTACGTCTGCTCCGACGCACGGACCGTCAGATCGGGCACCGACACCCAGGCCATGGTGAACGTGCGCGGCCCGTCCGCCCCGGCCGGCCGGTGCAGCCCGTGCCGGAGCACCGGCATGGTGTTGGTCAGCGGACAGAGCCCGAGATCGCAGTCGACGGCACCGGTCAGATCGGGCCGCTCCGCCCCGTCCACGGTCCACCGCCCGGCGCCGTCGTGGGCCAGCACGGTCTCCCGCACCCCGTCCGCCGACTCGGCGGTCACCCGCAGCTCCCGGGTCTGCCACTCCGGTCCGGTCCGCAGCTCATAGGAGATCCAGTACGGCTCGGGAGCGATGCCGACGGCCCGCCCACGGGCCTCCAGCTCGCCGTCCCCGAGCCGGACCCAGGCGGTCTCGTACCCCTGGTTCTCCACGATTTCCCAGGTCAGTACGTGTGATACGGGGGAGGTGCGCATGGGGTCAGGCTAACCCCGCACCGAGGGCATTCCCTCGCACGAGTGGCCGTGGTGGACGCGAGTTGACGAAGTGTCGGGCCGAACGGGGGAGCGGCGGTAGTGTGCTCGGTGCGCACTGCGGTGCGCCTCCCCTCACGGACACGTCCGGGCCCCCTCCCTCGGGGCCCGGCCCGAATCCGAAAGAAGGGCCGTCGACCGGGAACTTCGGCGGCCGGTTCCGAGGGGAGGCGCCCATGGGGCGTCGCAGGAAGCAGAAGCCATCACTGCGGCAGCGCACCGAGGACCTGCTGGTCCGGATCGCGTGGAAGCTGGGGAGGTGGCTGAAGGGATGAACTGAGCCCCCAATACCGGGGCTCAGGTCAACCCACTTCACTGCGTTGGGTTCCGCCCGTTTGGATTCCTGGTCCCGGGCGGGACCCTCCTCATACTTACTACACCACCGGGGCCGCCGCAAACATCGGGCCCCGATCAGCGCGGCCCCTCGAACGCCTCCAGGATCCGCCGCGCCGCCAGTGTCGCCGTCAGCTCCCCGCCCCGCACCGCACGCTCCAGCTCCGGCACCGCGTCCCGGACCGCGGGATGGGTCCGCAGCCGCTCCGCCAGCTCGTCCCGGACCATCGACCACACCCAGTCGATCTGCTGGTCCCGGCGCTTGGCGGCCAGCCTCCCGGCCGATTCCAGCACCTCCCGGTGCTGCTCCACCCGCTCCCACACCGCGTCCAGACCGGCCGACTCACGGGCACTGCACGACAGCACCGGCGGGTTCCACGCCGCGTCCGCGGGATGCATCAGCCGCAGGGCGCCCGCCAGCTCCCGCGCGGCCGAGCGGGCGTCCCGCTCGTGCGGGCCGTCCGCCTTGTTGACCGCGATCACGTCCGCCAGCTCCAGCACACCCTTCTTGATGCCCTGGAGCTGGTCCCCGGTCCTGGCCAGCGTCAGCAGCAGGAAGGTGTCGACCATCTGGGCGACCGCGGTCTCCGACTGGCCCACGCCCACCGTCTCGACGAGCACCACGTCGTACCCGGCGGCCTCCATCACCACCATGGTCTCCCGGGTCGCCCTGGCCACCCCGCCCAGCGTCCCCGCCGACGGCGAGGGCCGGACGAAGGCCGCCGGATCCACCGCCAGCCGCTCCATCCGGGTCTTGTCGCCCAGGATGGAACCACCGGTGCGCCGGGACGACGGGTCCACCGCCAGTACCGCGACCCGGTGCCCGAGCCCCGTCAGCATGGTGCCCAGCGCGTCGATGAACGTCGACTTGCCGACCCCCGGCACCCCGCTGATGCCCACCCGCCGGGCCGCGCCCGCGTACGGCAGCAGCTCGGACAGCAACTCCTGCGCCAGCACCCGGTGGTCGGGGCGCCGGGACTCCACCAGGGTGACGGCCCGCGCCACATAGGCCCGCGAACCGTCCCGTACGCCCTTCGCATACGCGGCGAGGTCGATGCTCACCGGCACGGCGGCTCCCCCGCCGGACCGCGCCGCGGGGTGCACACCCCCGGATCCGGCCTCACGAGGCGTGGCCCAGCGCGGCGCCCAACGTGGTCACCAGGTCGTACGCCGCGTCCGGGATGACCGTCCCCGGCGGGAACACGGCCGCCGCGCCCGCCTCGCGGAGGGTCGCCACGTCCTGCGGCGGAATCACCCCGCCCACCACGATCATGATGTCCTCCCGGCCCTGCGCCGCCAGCTCCTCCCGGAGCGCGGGTACCAGCGTCAGATGACCCGCCGCCAGCGACGACACCCCGACGATATGCACATCGGCCTCCACCGCCTGCCGGGCCACCTCCTCGGGCGTCTGGAACAGCGGGCCGACGTCCACGTCGAAACCCAGGTCCGCGAAGGCGGTCGCGATCACCTTCTGGCCGCGGTCGTGGCCGTCCTGGCCCATCTTGGCGACCAGGATCCGCGGACGGCGGCCCTCCGCCTCCTCGAACTCGTCCACCAGGGTCCGGGTCCGCGCCACGGACGGGGACTGCCCTGCCTCACCTCGGTACACACCGGAGATGGTACGGATCTGCCCCGAATGCCGCCCGTACACCGCCTCCAGGGCGTCGGAGATCTCACCGACGGTCGCCTTCGCCCGCGCCGCGTCCACCGCCAGCGCCAGCAGATTGCCCTCCAGCCCCGGGCCGGGCGCGGCGCCCGCGGCCGCGGTCAGCGCCCGCAGCGCGTCCCGGCAGACCGCTTCGTCGCGCTCCGCCCGCAGCCTCCGCAGCTTGTCGATCTGCTGCGCCCGGACCGCCGAGTTGTCGACCTTCAGCACCTCGATCTGCTCGTCCGACGCCACCCGGTACTTGTTCACCCCGATCACCGGCTGCCGGCCCGAGTCGATCCTCGCCTGGGTACGGGCCGCCGCCTCCTCCACCCGCAGCTTGGGAATGCCCGCGTCGATGGCCTGCGCCATCCCGCCCGCGGCCTCGACCTCCTCGATGTGCTGCCAGGCACGGCGCGCCAGGTCGTACGTCAGCCGCTCCACGTAGGCGCTGCCGCCCCACGGGTCGATCGCCCGGGTCGTCCCGGACTCCTGCTGGAGCAGGATCTGCGTATTGCGGGCGATCCGCGCCGAGAAGTCCGTCGGCAGCGCCAGCGCCTCGTCCAGCGCGTTGGTGTGCAGCGACTGGGTGTGGCCCTGAGTGGCGGCCATCGCCTCCACACAGGTCCGGGTCACGTTGTTGAACACGTCCTGCGCCGTCAGCGACCAGCCGGAGGTCTGCGAATGGGTGCGCAGCGACAGCGATTTGGCGTTCTTCGGCTCGAAGGAGCGGACCAGCTTGGCCCACAGCAGCCGGGCCGCCCGCAGCTTGGCGACCTCCATGAAGAAGTTCATGCCGATTGCCCAGAAGAACGAAAGGCGCGGCGCGAACGCGTCCACGTCCAGCCCGGTGGCGATCCCCGCCCGCAGATACTCCATCCCGTCGGCCAGCGTGTACGCCAGCTCCAGATCGGCCGTCGCCCCGGCTTCCTGGATGTGGTACCCGGAGATGGAGATGGAGTTGTAGCGGGGCATCCGCCGCGAGGTGAAGGCGAAGATGTCGGAGATGATCCGCATCGACGGCTTCGGCGGATAGATGTACGTGTTGCGGACCATGAACTCCTTGAGGATGTCGTTCTGGATGGTCCCGGCCAGCTGCTCCGGCGCCACCCCCTGCTCCTCGGCCGCCACGATGTACAGCGCCAGAACCGGCAGCACCGCGCCGTTCATCGTCATCGACACGCTCATCCGGTCCAGCGGGATGCCGTCGAAGAGCTGCCGCATGTCGTAGAGGGAGTCGATGGCGACCCCGGCCATCCCGACATCACCGGTGACCCGGGGGTGGTCCGAGTCGTACCCGCGGTGGGTCGGCAGGTCGAACGCGACCGACAGACCCTTCTGACCGGCTGCCAGATTCCGCCGGTAGAAGGCGTTGGACTCCTCGGCGGTGGAGAACCCGGCGTACTGCCGGATCGTCCAGGGCTGGTTGACGTACATCGTCGGATACGGGCCGCGCAGATACGGCGCGATACCGGGATACGTGCCCAGGAAGTCCACCGGGGCCAGATCGGCCCCCGTGTACAGGGGCTTCACGGGGATCCCCTCCGGGGTCTCCCACACCAGGTCGTCCGCGTCCCGGCCGCAGGACTCCTTGACGGCGGCCCGCCAGCGGTCGTCGTCACCGGCCGCCCGCGCGCCCGGCCCCAGCGGGACGCCGGTGAAGTCGGGGATGGTCACGGGGCCACTCCGATCAGGTCGAGGGCCCGGGTGAGCACGGTCACCGCGTCGCCGCCGGCGACCACGAACTCGTCCACCCCGGCCCGTTCGTACGTCTCCCGCAGCTCGCCCGGGCGCCCGGCGAGATACACCCGGCGCGCGCCCGCCGCCTTCAGCGCCGCGGCCACCGGGGCCGCCTGCTCGGCGTAGAGGGCGTCGCTGGAGCAGACACAGGCCAGCTCCGCGCCGGAGGCGGCGAACGCGGCCGCCGCCGAACCGGCGTCCACCGTCACCGGGTCGTGCACCGGCTCGATGCCGCCCGCGGCGAACAGGTTTGCCGTGAAACCGGCGCGCGCGGTGTGCGCGGCCGCCGGGCCCAGGGCCGCCAGGAAGATCCGCGGCCGGGCGCCGGTGGCCGCCAGATGCGCGTCGGAGCGGGCGCGCAGCGTCTCGAACGCCTCGTCGCGCCGGACCCGCGGCAGACCGCCCGACGGCGCGGCGGGCGCCGGATCGCGCTCCACCGGGGCCTCGGACAGCAGCGGGAACTCGCTGACGCCGGTGACCGGCTCCCGCCGGGTCGCCAGCCGCCGCCGGCGGTCCTCCCATACGGCCCCGATCCGCTCCCCGACCAGCCCCGAGCGGAGCGCGGCGAGCTGGCCCCCGGCCCGCTCCACCTCCTGGAACCACTCCCAGGCGGAGTGCGCCAGATCCTCCGTCAGCCGCTCGGCGTACCAGGAACCGCCCGCCGGGTCGATCACCCGGCCGACGTGCGACTCCTCCAGCAGGATCACGGAGGTGTTGCGGGCGATCCGGCGGGCGAAGGCGTCCGGCAGCCCGAGCGCATGGTCGAACGGCAGCACCGTCACGGCGTCCGCGCCCCCGACCCCGGCGCCCAGCGCGGCGACCGTGGTGCGCAGCATGTTCACCCAGGGGTCCCGGCGGCTCATCATCACCGGCGAGGTGACCGCGTGCTGGCGCTGGGCGCCCGCCGCGGCGGGGGCGCCGCACGCCTCGGCCACCCGGGCCCAGACCCGGCGTGCCGCGCGCAGCTTGGCGATCGTCAGGAACTGGTCGGCGCCCGCCGCGTAACGGAACTCCAGCTGGCCCAGGGCCGCTTCGATCCCGAGCCCGGCGTCCGTCAGGGCACGCAGCAGCGCCACCCCGGTCGCCAGCGAGCAGCCCAGCTCCTGGGCGGCCGAGGCGCCCGCCTCGTGGTACGGCAGGGCGTCGACGGTCAGCGCCCGCAGGCCCGGCACGCCCGTGTGGCAGCGCCGGGCGAGCCCGACCGCCGTGCCGAGCCGGTCCGTGAAGCCGTCGTAGACCCCGGTGCGTGCCGCGTGGCCGAAGGGATCGGCCCCCAGATTGCCGCCGGGCGCCGGTCCGGCGGCCGCCTTCTCGTACAGGCCGAAGAGCACCTCGGCGGCCTCCGCGACCTCGTCGCCCGCGTCGAGGACGACGGGCGCAAGGTCCAGCAGGACGCCCTCCAGGGCACCGGCGAGCCCGGAGACCGGTACGCCGGACGGGCCGACGGCCAGCCACAGGGACGTCACCCCGTGCTCCAGATCGGCGAGTACGGCCTCGTTGGCCGCGGCCGGGTCCGGCCGCTGATGGCGCTGCCGTACGTCCCAGCCGGCGACCGCGCCGCCCTCGGGGCGGCCGCCCCTGGTGAACGGGGCGAAGCCGGGGAAGCCCGCGCCGTCGGGGCTGTTGTCCGCGGTGTGCAGCGGACGGACGCTCAGCCCCTCTTCGACGAGAGTGGTGAGAGCGTCCTCCGCCGCTTCCTCGGAGACGTCCTTGCCGGCCTTGCGCAGCACACCGGCGACCAGGCGCCGCCATGCGCCGGAATCGGCGTCCGGGAAGTCGGCGGCCAGGGAAAACCCCTCGTGGGGCCGGTCGGGGAGCACGGTCATGCCGGGATGCTAAGACATCCGGACACACGTACAGGAGATGTACAGAGTGTGAGCTTGCCCTCCGTCGAACGGTCCCTCTTGCCCCGGTGTGCCGGGTTCCGGTGGTGCGTTCGTGGACCCGTGGTGGCGACGGCGCCGGTATCGCAGCCGGAGCCACCGGGGATACCGGAGACACAGGAGATGCCGGTGGTACCGGTAGCGGCGGTGATGCCGTGGGTGCGGGAGCCGCCTGACGCGTCCCGGGCGTACGACGGCACCGGGCCGGGCGGCGTGCCCGGCACCCCGGACCGGGAGGGAACGAACAAGGGGGGTCACCTCTGCCTGGTCGACGCGGACGGGACGACGGCCCGGCGTCGCGACCCTGCGCCGACGGGACGGCCTTGCGCATACGGCCGTACCCCACCGGGGCGAACACATGTCCGGCGGCGACCGCCCCTCAACCCTCGCCCGGTGCCACCGGGTGGTCAAGAACCACTGCCCGCGGCAGGGGGGTCCGCCGCCCGCGTTAGGGGTGCGGACAGCGGTACCCGCCCCTACCGTGGAAGGGTCCCGGGCGCTCATCACGCGGTGTTGACCCGGTGCGGGAAGGCGGGCCGCGCGATGGCCGGTGAGATCTCCTTCGTCGAACTCGGCGTCGCCGACGCCGACCGGGCCCGGGCGTTCTACGGGGCGCTGTTCGGCTGGTCCTTCGAGCCCGGCGGCACGGGCGGCGGCCACGCGGTCCGCACACCCAATGTGCCCGGCGGCATCCACGGCGGCGATCCGGGCGCCGGCCCGTACATCTTCTTCCGCGTCGACGATATGGCTGCCGCGCTGGTCAGGGTCGCCGAACTCGGCGGCAGCGTCGACGACATCGAGCTCGGCCAGGACGACGAGAGCACCGCCCGCTTCGGCCGGTTCACCCTCTGCCACGACGACCAGGGCTCGCCGTTCGGCCTCCACCAGCCCCCGCGGCCCGCGGACGGTACCCGGCGGCCGCCACCGGAGCCGGGGCAGGAGGCGGCGGGGATGTGACGGCGGACCCGGCGCCGTGCCGCGCGCCGGCCGCGCGGATCAGGCGGGTGTTCTGCGGTCTCCGGAGCCGCCGCCCGGGGTCCGGACCGGGCCCCGCGCGGGCGCGGCACGCCTTCAGCCCGCGTTCAGCCTGCCTTCTGCCTGCCTTCAGCCCGCCGCACCGGGGTGCTCGGGCCGGGGCGCGATGCCGTCCTTCCGGTACACCTTCATGGGGCAGTGCCGTCCGGACGGCTCCCGGGGGCCGACGGGACACACCCGCCGCCCCGTCGAGGGGGGCCGCGTCGAACCGGGGGAGCGGCGGGAGCATGCTGGAGGGCGAGACCCGGTCCGCCCGGACCGGGCATCCGCACGCACCGCGACTTTTCTGGGGGACGTTCATGCGCATCGCCCTGAGCCAGCTCACCACCGGCCCCGACCCGGCCCGCAACCTCGGTCTCGTCCGCGAACAGACCCGGCTCGCCGCCGACGCCGGAGCCCGGCTCGTGGCGTTCCCCGAAGCCACCATGGCCTGCTTCGGCACCAGACTGGCACCCGTCGCCGAACCCCTCGACGGCCCCTGGGCCACCGAGGTCCGGCAGCTCGCCAAGGAGACCGGCCTGGTGATCGTCGCGGGCATGTTCACCCCCGCGGCCGACGGCAAGGTCACCAACACCCTGCTCGCCACCGGCCCCGGCGTCGAAGCCGCCTACGACAAGATCCACCTCTACGACGCCTTCGGCTTCACCGAGTCCGCCACCGTCTCCGCCGGGTCGCAGATCGTCACCATCGACGTCGACGACGTCCGGATCGGCCTCGCTACCTGCTACGACGTCCGCTTCCCCGAACTCTTCCGGGCCCACGCCGACGCCGGAGCCGTCCTGTCCCTGCTGCCCGCCTCCTGGGGCGCCGGAGAGGGCAAGCGGGAGCAGTGGGACCTGCTGGTACGGGCCCGGGCGCTCGACGCCACCCTCTGGGTCGCCGCGGTCGACCAGGCCGACCCCGCCGCCACCGGGGCCCCCGCCGCCCCGGGCGCCCCCACCGGCATCGGCCACAGCACCGTCGTCGGACCCGACGGCACCGTACGGGAACGCCTGCTGTCCGCCCCCGGGCTGCTGGTCGCCGATATCGACCCCGACGAGGTCACCGCCGTCCGCCGGGCCGTGCCCGTACTGGCCAACCGCAGGCTCGGATAGCGGGCCGGGGAGCCGGGCGCCGTGTGCTGGAGCGCCACCGCCGACCTTGCCGCGGGCACCGCGGTCGGGGCCGTCGGCGTCGTCTGCGTGTCCCGGGCGCGCCGTGCCCGGGACCTGCCGCTGGCCGCCCTGCCGCTGCTGCTCGGCGCCCACCAGATCATCGAAGCGGTGCTCTGGTACGGCGGGGGCGGCAGCGGGCCCGCCACCCTCGCCTGGGCGGTGATCGCCCTGCCCCTGCTGCCCCTCTACCTCCCCCTCGCGGTCGCCGTCGCCGGGCCCCGGCCCCGGGGGCCCGGCGACCTCCTGCGGATCGCCGTACCCCTTGCCGCCGGTGCCGCGACCGCCGCCGTACTCGCCCACCGGCTCGCCACCACCGGCGTCGAAGCCGAGATCCACGGCAGGACCGTCGGCTACGCCGTCGGGCTGCCCGCCCCGGCCGCCGTCCTCGCGGGCTATCTCACGGCCACCGTCGGCGCCCTGCTGCTCAGCCGTGACCCGACCCTCCGGCTGCTGGGCGCCGTCACCGGCGCCGGTGCCGTGGTCTGCGCCGTGCTGTGGCGCACCGCGTTCGTCTCCACCTGGTGCGCCCTGGCCGCCGTCGCCTCCGTACTCGTCCTGCGATGGGTGCTGCGCGACCCCGGCCCCGTGCCCGGCCCCCCGGCGGGTCCGGGCCCGCGCGATCCCGGTCCCGGCCCCGGGGGCCGATTCGCCTCGGACGGCGGGGCGCGCAAGGCTGGAGATGACAGCCCCCGCCGGGCGGCTGTCCCGGAGCACCGCCGGCAGACCCGACAGCAGCCCCGCCGGCAGAAGGGACCGCCGTGAACAGCGCCGATCAGCACGCCGAACCCGTCGTGGTGACGATCAGTAACTCCGCCAAGGAGGACGCGCACGCCGTCTTCGAGGTCCTGCGCCGCGCCTACGCCTGCGACCGCGAGGCCGGTGACCGGCCCGAATACGTCTCCGAGGGCCATACCACCGTCTGGACGGCGACCTTCGACGTCGCCACCGCCCTCGCCCCGGCCGCACCCGTACGGCTCACCGACGCGGTGGAGGCCGAGATGCAGGGCGGCTACTGGGCCGTCGACCGGATGACCGAGACCCTCACGGCCGCCTTCGAGGTGGAACGGCGCGGTTCGGCCGCCGGCGACCAGGAGAAGGACGTCCAGCTACGCCTCCTGAGCCGCACCACCTGACCCCTGGGCCCTGGGCGCGGTCGCGCCTTGGCGGGGTGCGGCCCCGGTCCTTGGTGTCGTGCGCCCCTCGCGCGCGCCGCGGGCCCTTGGGGGTGGTCGCACCGTGCGGGGTGCGGGTTCCCCGGGGGTGGTCGAGTCCCGTTGCTTCGTGGGGTAGGTGCGGGGTCTTGTCGGGTGCGGGTGGGTCGTGGGCCTCCGGGCTCACCTCCTCGCGGCCTGCGATGCACCGCCCTCGTGCGAGCCCCGTCTTGTCGCAGGTCCGCTGCGGGGGCGACCCTGCACCCCACTCCTCGGTAACCCCGACCTGCCCATGCCCCCGAGGAGCTCGTTCCCCACTGGGTGGCACCATTTTCGGGCATGGGTACGGGCAAGCAGGGGCGCTGGGGGTCCCCCCACGCCGTCAGGCGTAGGGGGAGGAACTGCGCGAACGGCCCACGACGGGCCGCAGTCGGCGAACAGTCTCCGCCGTTACGGCGGTCATCCGCCGCCCCGGGTGGGAAGCGGGGCGCTGGGGCCCCACGCCGCCAGGCGTAGGTGGGGGCACCTCCCACGCCGCCAGGCGTAGGGGGAGGAACTGCGCGACAAGCTACCGGCGGCCCGCAGGCGGCAGACAACTCCCCGCCGTTACGGCGAGCCACCGCTGCCCGGGGATGCAGGGCTTCGGGGGTCCCCGCTCACGCCGCGCCCGCCGCAGGCGCCCCGCCGCGTTGCGCAAGCAGCCCCGGCGCGCGAGGGTCGGAACGTGGCCCCGGTCCCGCGGACGCTCCGGTCCGGCGGACGCCCCCGTACCCAGGAGGAGAGCACCATGCCCATCGCCACGGTCAATCCCGCCACGGGTGAGACGCTCGGCACCTTCGACCCGATGGACTCCGGCGAGGTCGACCAGCGCATCGCCCTCGCCCGGGAGGCGTTCGAGGGGCAGCGGGTCACCAGTTTCGCCGACCGGGCCCGGCTGATGCTCCGCACCGCGGACCTCCTCGACGAGGACACCGAGCACATCGCCCGCACCATGACCACCGAGATGGGCAAACCCCTCGCCCAGGCCCGTGCAGAGGCCGCCAAATGCGCGCGGACCATGCGCTGGTACGCGGCCCGGGCCGAGGAACTCCTCGCCGACGAGCACCCCGCCCCCACCGATGTCGCCGACTCCGGCGCCTCCCGGGTCGTCGTACGCTACCGGCCCGTCGGCGTCGTCCTCGCCGTCATGCCGTGGAACTTCCCGCTCTGGCAGGTCGTACGGTTCGCCGCACCCGCCCTGATGGCCGGGAACACCGGCCTCCTCAAACACGCCTCCAACGTGCCCCGGACCGCCCTCTACCTGGAGGAGCTGTTCCGCCGCGCGGGCTGGCCCGCGGGCTGCTTCCAGACCCTGCTGATCGGGTCCGGCGCCGTCGAGGCCGTGCTGCGCGACCCCCGGGTGGCCGCCGCCACCCTCACCGGCAGCGAACCCGCCGGCCGGGCCGTCGCCGCCGTCGCGGGCGACGAGGTGAAGAAGACCGTCCTGGAACTCGGCGGCAGCGACCCGTTCGTCGTGCTGCCCTCCGCCGACATCGGCCGGGCCGCCGACACCGCCGTCACCGCCAGGGTCCAGAACAACGGCCAGTCCTGCATCGCCGCCAAACGGTTCATCGTGCACACCGACGTCCACGACGCCTTCTGCGAGCGCTTCACCGCCCGGATGCGGGAGCTGGTCGTCGGCGACCCGCTGGAGGAGACCACCGACGTCGGGCCGCTCGCCACCGCGTCCGGCCTGGCCGATCTCGAAGTCCTCGTGGCGGACGCCCTGGCGCTCGGCGCCCGCGCCCTGTGCGGCGCCGCCCGCCCGTCCGGTGCCGGCCGCGGCTGGTTCTACGAGCCCACCGTTCTCACCGGCATCCGCCCGGACATGCGCATCCACCGGGAGGAGACCTTCGGACCCGTCGCCACGGTCTACCGCGCCACCGACCTCGACCAGGCGATCGCCCTGGCCAACGACACACCCTTCGGGCTCGGCTCCAGCGTCTGGACCCGCGACGAGCGCGAAACGGCCCGCTGCGCCCGGGAGATCGAGGCGGGCGGCGTCTTCTTCAACGGCATGACGGCGTCCCACCCCGCCCTGCCCTTCGGCGGAGTCAAGCGGTCCGGGTACGGCAGAGAGCTGTCCGGCCACGGGATCCGGGAGTTCTGCGAGGTCACGACGCTCTGGTACGGCCCCTGAGCGGCGCGGGCCGCAGCAGCCGCGATACCGCCGCGGCCGGGCCGTCCGGCGCCACGGCGGCACCGGCGACCGGAGTGACGGCGACCGCGTTCCCGTCCCCGGCCGTTCCTGTGGCCGTGTTCCCGCGAGCGTCCCCATCAGGGCCGGAGGCGACGGGGGAGGTATCCGCTTCCCCGGCCCCCACCCCGGCGCGCGGCGGGCCGATCCGGGCGTCCGGGTCGATCCACTGCACCGGCGCCGGATCGAGGAACGCCTCCGCGTGCGATACATGCCCGCGCCGCCCGGCCGGCGACGGCAGCGGGTCCCGGATCAGTGCCCCCGGCGGCAGCCCGCACGAGAACAGCAGCTCCGCCGTCTCCTGGACGAAGCCCGGCGGCCCGCACAGATAGACACTCTCCCCGGCCCAGTCCCGGCGGCTGCGCAGATGCTCGTGGAGCCGTTCGGCCGCCCTGAGCAGCCCCTCGCCGCGCTCCTGGTACCACCAGTAGGCGCTCAGCCAGGGACGGTCCCGCAGCAGCCCGTCGAGAAACGCCCCGTCGTAGAAGTGGGCCTCGCCCCTGGCGACCGCGTCCACCCGGATCCGCGGTGCCGGGCGTCGGCGCAGCAGTTCGTCGAGTACGGGTTTGACCGGGGCCCAGCCCGTGCCCCCGGCGATCAGGGTGACGCCCGGGGTGCCCGGCGGCGGGGCGATCGCCGAACCCGACGCCGGGCCCAGCCGCAGCCGGTGACCGGGCCGCGTGGCATCGCACAGCACGCCGCTCAGCAGTCCGCCGGAGACCCGGCCGACATGGAATTCGAGCAGCCGCTCCCGCTCGGCGCGGCCCGCGACGCCCGCCAGTGAGTAGGGCCGCCAGACCCCCGGCAGATCCTGGTGCTCGACCGTCGCGTACTGGCCCGGCAGCCAGGGGTAGGGCGTCCGGACCGCCGCCCGGATGACGGCCGTGTGATCGCCGTGCAGCTGGTGGGAGAGGACGGTGGCCTCCCAGCAGACGGGCTCCCCGGCCGCGGCCGCCCGGCGGGCCCCCGCCGTCATATGCGCGGTGATGCTCCGGTACGTCCGCCACCAGGCCGCTTCGGTCCGCTCGTCCCAGGTGGCCGGGCTGTGCCTACGCAGCGCCGCCACCAGGCTCGCCCCGACCGCCGGATAGTCCGCGAGGGCGACCCCGAACCGGCGGTGGTCCCGGCCGAGGCGCTCCAGATGCGCGGGCAGCCCGGGATGGCGTAACTGCTCCACGACATGGACCAGACCGGCGAACATCCGCTCGTACTGATCGTCCATCACCGCCGGGAACAGCGGGCGCAGATGAGGCTGATGACGGAAGAGATGGGCGAAGAAGTACCGGATCATATGCCCGGACCGCAGCCGGACACGTTCCAGGCTCACCCGGATCACTTCGGTGTCGTCGGGGTCCTCGACGGGTCTCCGTCCGTACGCGTGGGGATACCCGTCCGCGTCCGTCGGGCCGTCCGCCCCGTCACCGGGCGCGCCGGGCGGCCCGGCGCTGTCGTCGTCCATGTGGTTCCCCCCGGGGCCGCACGTGCGCACGCCGCCCGGCGCGCGCGGGCGGCGCCGGGCCAGCGCACCGTATCAACCCCGGGGCCGAGAGGGGCGGTTGCGCGCTGAATTTGTTCCGGCCGGGACAGAATCGATACACCCGGCGGCCCTCCGGTGCGTCAAGACGGTTACGCGCCGAAGCCGTCCGGTTTCCACGAGTCTCCCGTGGAGACCGGACGGGGCGCGAACGGTCCGCGACCGACGGCTCAGATCCCCTGCCACGCGGGCTTGGCCGCGTAGGTGGCACGGAAGTAGTCGCCGAGCTTGAGGCGCGAGGCGGCGGCCTCGTCGGCCACGATCGTGGCGTGCGGGTGGAGCTGCAGCGCCGAGGCCGGGACCAGAGCGGACAGCGGTCCCTCGACCGCCAGCGCCACGGCGTCCGCCTTCGCCTCACCGGTGGCCAGCAGCACCAGGTGCTCCGCCTCCAGGATGGTCCCGATGCCCTGGGTGATCACGTGGTGCGGGACCTCGTCGATGCTGTCGAAGAAGCGCGCGTTGTCCTTGCGCGTCTGCTCCGTGAGCGTCTTGATACGGGTCCGGGAGGCCAGCGAGGAGCAGGGCTCGTTGAACCCGATGTGCCCGTCCGTGCCGATGCCGAGCAGCTGGAGGTCCACCCCGCCCGCCTCGGTGAGCGCCCGGTCGTACGCGGCACAGGCCGCGGGAATGTCCTCGGCGGCGCCGTCCGGGCCCATGAAGGCGGACTCGGAGAGGCCGAGCGGCTCCACGACCTCCCGCAGCACCACGGAGCGGTAGGACTCGGGGTGCCCCGCGGGCAGCCCCACATACTCGTCGAGCTGGCATATCCGGGCCCCGGACACATCCACCTCACCGGCCCGGACCTTGGCGGAGAGCGCCTGGTAGACGGGCAGCGGCGTCGACCCGGTGGCGACCCCGAGAAGGGCGTCGGGCTTGCGCCGCAGCAGGGCGGCCATGGCTTCGGCGATCAGTTCGCCGCCGGCGGCGGCATCCGGAACGATGACAACTTCCACGGAAGTCCCTGTCTGTGTGTGCGCACGGTGGATGGCAGTCGCTCTGCGCAATGGTGTAGACCAATCTACAGGTGGAGCGCCACTGCTGTCTCGCCTCCGGCGCGGTCACCCGGCCCCCGGGCCCTGGCCCGGTCCGTCTCCCGGGGCCCGCGCCCCCTGCTCTTGGTGCGTTCGCACCCTGCGGGGTGCGGGCTCCCCGGGGTGGTCGCGCCGTGCGCGCCGCGGGTCCCCCCGGGCCTCGGCGTCGTGCGCCCCTCGCGCGCCGCGGGCCCTTGGGGGTGGTCGCGCCTTGCGGGGTGCGGGTTCTTCGGGGGTGGTCGAGTCCCGTTGCTTCGTGGGGTAGGTGCGGGGTCTTGTCGGGTGCGGGTGGGTCGTGGGCCTCCGGGCTCACCTCCTCGCGGCCTGCGATGCACTGCCCTCGTGCGAGCCCGTCTTGTCGCAGGTCCGCTGCGGGGGCGACCCTGCACCCCACTCCGCGGTAACCCTGACCTGCCCTCGCCCTCAAGCTTTTCTGTTCCCCGCAGGCCCCCACCTGACAAGACCGGGCAAGGGTCTTTAGGGGCGCGGGGAACTGCGCGAACGGCCCACGACGGCCCGCGGTCGGAAATCAATCCCCGCCGCTACGGCGGTCATCCGCTGCCCCAGGCGAGGTAGGGCGCTGGGGGTCCCCCCACGCCGCCAGGCGTAGGTGGGGGCACCTCCCACGCCGCCAGGCGTAGGGGGCGGAACTGCGCGAACGGCCCACGACGGCCCGCGGTCGGAAAACAGTCCCCGCTGCTACGGCGGTCATCCGCCGCCCCGGCGGGAAGCGAGGCGCCGGGCCCGCGCCCCCCGGCACCGGCGGCCGGACCGGCAAGGGCCCCGCCCGGTCAAGGCGCCAGCGGCACCCCGGCCCGAGGCGCCTCGGACCGCAACCCCGCCCGGAGGGCGCCCCGCACGGGAGAATGGGCGGGTGATCATTCGCTACCGGGTGCTCGGCCCCTCCCTGGCCCTCCCGCCCGACCCCTCCGGCCGCCCCGTCGCCCCCCGCGGCGCCCGCCTCCGTGCCCTGCTCACCGCGCTCGCCGCCGCCGGGGGCCGGGCCGTGCCAGCGGGTGAGCTGGTCGCCCAGGTATGGGCGGAGGAGCCGCCCCGGGAGGCCGCGGCCGCCCTCCAGGCCCTGGTCGGACGGCTGCGTCGGGAGCTCGGCCGGGAGGCGGTGGAGCTGACACCCGGCGGCTACCGGCTGGTCGCCGCCCGGGACGATATCGACGTGTTCCGGTTCGAGGACCTCGTCGCGCACGGCCTCGCCGAGCTGGCGGCCGGGCGCCCCGCGGAGGCCGCCCGGCTCCTCGGCGACGCGCTCGCCCTCTGGCAGGGCCCACCCCTCGCGGACCTCCCGGACGGCGAACGGGACCCCCTCACGGTCCGCGCCCGCCGGCTCCGAACCGACGCCCGCCGCGGCGCGGTCGCGGCGGCGCTCGCACTCGGCAAAGCCGACCGGGCCCTGCCCGAAGCGGCCGCCCTGGCCGCCGCCGAACCCCTGGACGAGCCCCTCCAGGAGCTGTGGATCCGGGTGCTGGCCGCCGGCGGCCGGGAGGCGGCGGCACTGGCGGCCTACGAGGAGGTCCGGCTACGCCTCGCGGAGCGGCTCGGCACCGACCCCGGCGCCGGGCTCCGCGCCCTGCACACCGAACTGCTCGCGGGGCCGCCCGCCCCCGTCCCCGCCCCGGCAGGGACAGCGGCAGCGGCCCGGCCCGTACCCGGGAATCTCCCCGGGCGTCTGACCTCGTTCGTCGGCCGCCGCGAGGATCTCGCCGATGTCGCCGCGGCACTCTCGGCGCAGCGCCTCGTCACCCTCGTCGGCCCCGGCGGCGCGGGCAAGACCCGGCTGGCCCTGGAAGTCGCGGACACCCGGAACAGCGCGGCCGCCCCCGGCTACCCGGACGGTGTGTGGATCGCCGAACTCGCCCCGGTGCACGACGGCGGGACCGCCGCGGTAGCCGACGCCGTACTCGCGGCTCTCGGCGCCCGCGAACTGCCCCTCGCGGTCCCCACCGCGGCACCGGTGGCCGATCCGTTGGTGCGGTTGGTGGAGTACTGCCGGTCGCGGCGGATGTTGTTGATCGTGGACAACTGTGAGCATGTGGTGGGTGCGGCGGCGGGGT
>NZ_JBSFNQ010000039.1:0-75391 GCF_053981115.1 Streptomyces sp. NPDC003691
GTGCATCGCCGTCGGCGAGGAGGTGAGCCCGGAGGCCCACGACCCACCCGAACCCAGACAAGGCGGGTCACGACCCCACGTAGCAACGGTCACAAAGCTTTTCAGCCCCGCCGGCGTCTGAGGCGCAGAAGCAACCCGCACCCCGCGGGCAAGGCACACCCCCGGGCCCCGGGGGCAAGCAACCTCAGCGGGAGGCGCCCCGGCCCCGGGAAACCCGGATATGTGACGCCGCTCGCAGAGCAAGGGGTGGGCACCGGGGTTACTCGTTAGTAGGGTGGCAGAAGCGCGCGCTTAGAGCGCACCGCAGCAGTGCCATCACGCACACCCTGGAGGAGAGCCATCGTGCCTCGCACCCTCAGGGACGTCGTCTTCGTCGACGGCGTCCGCACCCCGTTCGGCAAGGCGGGCCCCAAGGGCATCTATCACGAGACCCGCGCCGACGATCTCGTCGTGAAGGCGATCCGGGAGCTGCTGCGCCGCAACCCGGCTCTCGACCCGGCGAAGATCGACGAGGTCGCCGTCGCGGCGACCACGCAGATCGGCGACCAGGGGCTGACCATCGGCCGGACCGCCGGGATCCTCGCCGGGCTGCCGGAGTCCGTGCCGGGCTACTCGGTGGACCGGATGTGCGCGGGCGCGCTGACCTCCGTGACGACGACCGCCGGGTCGATCGCCTTCGGCGCCTACGACGCCGTGATCGCGGCCGGTGTGGAGCACATGGGCCGCCACCCGATGGGCGAGGGCGTGGACCCGAACCCCCGGTTCGTCTCGGAGAAGCTGGTCGACGAGTCCGCCCTCTTCATGGGCATGACCGCGGAGAACCTGCACGACCGCTACCCCTCGATCACCAAGCAGCGCGCCGACGAGTACGCCGTACGCTCCCAGGAGAAGGCGGCCAAGGCGTATGCGAACGGGAAGATCCAGCAGGATCTGGTGCCGATCGCGATCCGCCGGACCACGCCCGAGGGCGGCGAGACCGGCTGGGGCCTGGCCACCCAGGACGAGCCGATGCGCCCGGGCACCACGCTGGAGAACCTGGCCGGGCTGAAGACCCCGTTCCGTACGCACGGCCGGGTGACGGCCGGTAACGCCGCCGGGCTCAACGACGGCGCCACCGCCGCGGTGATCGCCTCGGAGGAGTTCGCGCGTGCGAACGGCCTGCCGGTGAAGATGCGGCTGGTGTCGTACTCCTTCGCCGGGGTGGAGCCCGAGGTGATGGGGTACGGACCGATCCCGGCCACCGAGAAGGCGCTGGCCCAGGCGGGCCTGGAGATCGGCGACATCGGCCTGTTCGAGATCAACGAGGCGTTCGCCGTCCAAGTGCTGGCCTTCCTGGAGCACTACGGCATCGCCGACGACGACCCGCGGGTCAACCAGTACGGCGGCGCGATCGCCTTCGGCCACCCGCTGGCCTCCTCCGGTATCCGGCTGATGACCCAGCTGGCCCGGCAGTTCGAGGAGCAGCCCGAGGTCCGCTACGGCCTCACCACCATGTGCGTCGGCTTCGGCATGGGCGCGACCGTCGTCTGGGAGAACCCGCACTTCGAGGGGGACAAGTGAGCACCACTGCCGAACTGCTGAAGGGTGCGGCCGAGCTGTTTCCGGACGAGGTCGTCACCAGCGCGCACGTACGCCATCTGGAGCTGCCCGGTGCCGGGCGGTTCGCGCTGATCACGCTGGACAACGGCCTGGACCACACCAAGCCGACCACCTTCGGCCCCCAGTCGCTGGCGAATCTGGACGCCGCGATCGACCAGGTCGAGCGGGAGGCCGCGGACGGTGAGATCGTCGGCGCCGGCCTCACCGGCAAGCCGTTCATCTTCGCGGTGGGCGCCGACCTCAAGGGTGTCGAGCTGCTGGGCCGTCACGAGGACGCGCTGGCCATCGGCAAGGGCGGCCACGACGTCTTCAAGCGGCTGGCCGGGCTCGCGGTGCCGACCTTCGCGTACTACAACGGCGCGGCGATGGGCGGCGGCGTCGAGGTCGGGCTGCACTGCACGTACCGCACGGTCTCCCGGGCGATCCCGGCGTTCTCGCTGCCCGAGGTCTTCCTCGGCCTGGTGCCCGGCTGGGGCGGCTGCACGCTGCTGCCGAACCTGATCGGCGCCGACCGCGCGGTCACCGTGATCATCGAGAACTCCCTCAACCAGAACCGCCAGCTCAAGGGCGGCCAGGTGTTCGAGCTGGGGATCGCGGACGCGATCTTCGACGGCGCGGACTTCCTGGAGCAGTCGCTGCTCTGGACCGCCCGGGTCCTCAGCGGCGAGACCGTGGTGGAGCGCGCCGAGGTGGAACGCGGCGAAGCCTGGGACGCGGCAGTGGGCCGGGGCCGGGCGATCGCCGACGCCAAGGTGCACGGCGCGGCCCCGGCCGCCTACCGCGCCCTGGACATCCTCGCGGCCGCGAAGGACGGCGACCGCCAGGCCGGTTTCGACGCCGAGGACCGGGCGCTGGCCGATCTGATCATGGGCGGTGAGCTGCGCAGCGGCATCTACGCCTTCAACCTGGTGCAGAAGCGTGCCAAGCGTCCCGTGGGCGCCCCGGACCGCGGTCTGGCCCGTCCGGTCACCAAGGTCGGTGTGGTCGGTGCCGGTCTGATGGCCTCCCAGCTCGCGCTGCTCTTCCTGCGCCGCCTCGAAGTGCCGGTCGTGCTGACCGATATCGACCAGGAGCGGATCGACAAGGGCGTGGGCTATGTCCGGGCCGAGATCGACAAGCTGCTCGGCAAGGGCCGGATCAACCAGGACAAGGCGAACCGGCTCAAGGCCCTGGTGACGGGTGTCCTGGACAAGGCGGAGGGCTTCGCCGACGCCGACTTCGTGATCGAGGCCGTCTTCGAGGAGATGGGCGTCAAGCAGCAGGTGTTCGCGGAGGTCGAGGCCGTCGCCCCGGCGCACGCGATCCTGGCGACCAACACCTCCTCCCTCTCGGTCTCCGAGATGGCGTCGCAGCTCAAGCACCCGGAGCGGGTGGTGGGCTTCCACTTCTTCAACCCGGTGGCGATCCTGCCGCTGCTGGAGATCGTCCGCGGGGAGCGGACGGACGATGCCTCGCTGGCCACCGCGTTCGCCGTGGCGAAGCAGCTGAAGAAGACGGCCGTGCTGGTCAAGGACGCCCCGGCGTTCGTCGTGAACCGGATCCTGACCCGCTTCATGGGCGAGATCCAGAATGTGATCGACGAGGGCACCCCGGTGGCGACGGCGGAGAAGGCGGTGGAGCCGCTGGGCCTGCCGATGTCGCCGCTGGTGCTGCTGGAGCTGGTGGGCCCGGCGATCGGCCTCCATGTCTCCGAGACCCTCAACCGTGCCTTCCCGGACCGTTTCACGGTCTCCCCCAATCTGGCCGCGGTGGTCGCGGCGGGCAAGCGGGGCTTCTACGTCTACGACTCCGGGAAGCCGGAGCTGGACCCGGAGGTCGCGGCGCTGCTGGAGCAGGGCGATACGGTCCTCACCGAGGAGCAGGTCCGGGCCCGGGTGCTGGAGGCGGTGGCGCAGGAGATCGGGCTGATGCTCGACGAGGGCGTCGTGGCCGAGGCGCAGGACATCGACCTCTGTCTGATCACCGGTGCGGGCTGGCCGTTCCATCTGGGCGGCATCACCCCGTATCTGGACCGTGAGGGCGTCTCGGAGCGGGTCAACGGAAAGCCGTTCCTGGCGCCGGGCACGGCGAGCGTCCCCGCGTAGCGTGGTGTACGAAGGGGGCCGTACGGATCCGTTCCGTACGGCCCCTTTCCGCTGCCCGACGGGACTGTGATGGTGACTCTGCTGATCGTCGACGGCGCCAATGTCGTCGGCTCGGTGCCCGACGGCTGGTGGCGCGACCGCCGGGCCGCGGCCGGACGGCTGCGGGACCGGCTGACGGCGTACGCGGACGCCGGGGTAGCGGGGGTGCCGGGGCCGCTGGAGATCGTGCTGGTGGTGGAGGGGGCGGCCCGGGGCACGGAGCCGGTTCCGGGTGTCCGGGTGGACGAGGCGCCCGGCAGCGGTGACGACCGGATCGCCGAGCTGGTCACCGGAGCGGCCGGGGTGCGGCCGTGTGTGGTGGTCACGGCCGACCGGGGTCTGCGGGAGCGGGTGGCTGCGGCGGGCGGCCGGACCATCGGCCCCCGGGCGGTCTACGGCCCGTAGGGCAGCCCGTTGCCGTTCGGGCCGGCTCGCCCGGCGGGGGCTACGCCTTCGGGCGTTCGCCCGCCGCCGCCTTGCCGAGACGGCTGTGCTTGCGCCCGTAGGCGTAGTAGACGACCACGCCGAGCACCATCCAGAGCCCGAACCGCAGCCAGGTCTCGGCGGGCAGGTTGAGCATCAGCCAGACGGACGCGGCGACCGAGGCGATCGGCAGCCAGGGCACCAGCGGGGTACGGAAGGCACGCGGCAGTTCGGGGTGGGTCCGGCGGAGGATGAGGACGCCGAGGGCGACCACGACGAACGCGAACAGGGTGCCGATGTTCACCAGCACGGCCAGTTCCTCGATATTGGTGAAACCGGCCACGACGGCGATGACGACCCCGAGCAGGATCGTGGCGCGGTACGGGGTGCGGAAGGTGGGGTGGGTGACGGAGAAGAACCGCGGCAGCAGTCCGTCCCGGCTCATGGCGAAGAACACCCGGGTCTGGCCGAGCAGCAGGATCAGACAGACCGACATCAGTCCGATGACGGCGCCGAAGCTGATGACGCCCGCGTACCAGGGGTGGCCGGTGGATTTGAAGGCGTCGGCGAGCGGGGCGTCGACGGAGAGTTCGGTGTAGTGCTGCATACCGGTGACGACGATGGAGACGGCGACGTAGAGCACGGTGCAGATGAACAGGGAGCCGATGATGCCCCGGGGCATGTCGCGCTGCGGCAGCCGGGTCTCCTCGGCGGCGGTGGCGACCACGTCGAAGCCGATGAAGGCGAAGAAGACGACGGAGGCGGCGGTGAAGATGCCGAGGACGCCGAAGTTGGTGGGGGCGTAGCCGAAGAGCAGCTGCACCAGGGGTTCCTGGAGCCCGGAGGCGCCGGTCTGCGGTTCGGCCGGCGGAATGAAGGGGTCCCAGTTGGCGACCTCGATGAAGAACGAACCGGCGATGATCACGATCAGTACGACGGCGACTTTGATCGCCACGATCAGGCTGGTGACCCGGGCGGAGAGCTTCATACCGACGACGAGTACCGCGGTCAGCGCCAGGACCAGCAGAAAGGCCAGCAGGTCGAAGCCGAAGCCGGTGATGTGATTGGTGCCCGCCAGGGCGTCGGGGAGGTGCCAGCCGACGTTCTCCATCAGGGAGCGCAGATATCCGGACCAGCCGACCGCGACCACCGCCGTACCGAGGGCGAATTCGAGGACGAGGTCCCAGCCGATGATCCAGGCGGGCAGCTCGCCGAGGGAGGCGTAGGCGAAGGTGTAGGCGGAACCGGCCACGGGCACGGTGGAGGCGAACTCGGCGTAGCAGAGGGCGGCGAGCGCGCAGACGACCCCGGCGACGACGAAGGCGAGTGAGGTGGCGGGGCCCGCGTTCTCCTTGGCGACGGCCCCGGTCAGTACGAAGATGCCGGTGCCGATGATGACCCCGACGCCGAAGACCGTGAGGTCGAGCGCGGAGAGGGACTTCTTGAGCGCGTGCTCGGGCTCCTCGGTGTCCCGGATGGACTGCTCGACGGACTTCGTACGGAACGCGCCCGCCCTGGGCGCGGGACCGGTCTCTGTGCTCACCGCGGACCTCCACAAGTGTCGTCCCGACATGATCGGGACGAGTGGTGGTCCTCAAGGGTCCGTACGGGTGGGTTTCACGCGAATGGGCCCGGCAGGACCACCCGTCAGGGGTGGTCCTGCCGGTGCCGCGGGCGTCAGTCGCGGACGGGCTCCGCGGTTTCGGCCGTCTCGCTGTCGTCGAACCGGCCGTCGAGCCGGGAGACCAGCCCGGTGACCTGGCGCGCGATATCGGGCGCGGTCAGTCCGATCTCGGTGAGCAGTTCGGCGCGGGACGCGTGGTCCAGGAAGCGCGGCGGGATACCGAAGTCGCGCAGCGGTACGTCGACGTTGGCGTCGCGCAGCGCCTGGGCGACGGCGGCACCGACGCCTCCGGTGCGGATGCCGTCCTCGACGGTGACGACGACCCGGTGGCGGTCGGCGAGCGGGACGAGGGCCTCGTCGACCGGCTTGACCCAGCGCGGGTCGACGACGGTGGTGGAGATGCCCTGCTGGTCGAGGAGGCCGGCGATCTCCAGGCACATCGGGGCGAGGGCGCCGACGGAGACCAGGAGGACGTCCGGGGTGTCGGTACCGGGCTCGCGCAGCACGTCCATGCCGCCGATCCGGCCGACGGCCTTGACCGCCGGGCCGACCGCGCCCTTGGAGAAGCGGACGACGGTGGGCGCGTCGTCGACGCTGACGGCCTCCCGCAGCTGGGCGCGGACCTGGTCGGCGTCGCGGGGCGCGGCGATCCGCAGCCCGGGGACGACCTGGAGGATGGACATGTCCCACATGCCGTTGTGGGAGGCGCCGTCGGTGCCGGTGATACCCGCGCGGTCCAGGACGAAGGTGACGCCGCAGCGGTGCAGGGCGACGTCCATCAGGACCTGGTCGAAGGCGCGGTTGAGGAAGGTGGCATAGACCGCGAAGACGGGGTGGACCCCGCCGGTGGCCAGACCGGCGGCGGAGGCCGCGCCGTGCTGTTCGGCGATGCCGACGTCGTACACCCGGTCGGGGAACGCCTTGGCGAACTTGTCCAGGCCGACCGGCTGGAGCATGGCGGCGGTGATGGCGACCACATCGGGCCGCTCCTCGCCGAGCTTGACCATCTCCTCGCCGAAGACGGACGTCCAGTCCAGGCCGGAGGAGGCGATCGGGAGCCCGGTGTCGGGGTGGATCTTGCCGACGGCGTGGAAGCGGTCCGCCTCGTCCTGGAGGGCGGGCTGGTAGCCGCGGCCCTTCTCGGTGAGGCAGTGGATGATCACCGGGCCGTTGAAGCGCTTGGCGCGGGCCAGCGCGGACTCCAGGGCCTCCAGGTCGTGGCCGTCGATGGGGCCGACGTACTTCAGGCCGAGGTCCTCGAACATGCCCTGGGGGGCGATGAAGTCCTTGAGGCCCTTCTTGGCGCCGTGCAGCGTCTCGTAGAGCGGCTTGCCGACGACCGGGGTACGGCCGAGGAGGTCCTTGCCGCGGGCGAGGAAGCGCTCGTAGCCGTCGGTGGTGCGGAGGGTCGCCAGATGGTTGGCGAGGCCGCCGATGGTGGGCGCGTAGGAGCGCTCGTTGTCGTTGACCACGATCACCAAGGGGCGGTCCTTGGCGGCGGCGATGTTGTTCAGCGCCTCCCAGGCCATTCCGCCGGTGAGGGCGCCGTCGCCGATGACGGCGACCACATGGTCGTCCTTGCCGAGCACCTCGTTGGCCTTGGCGATGCCGTCGGCCCAGCCGAGGACGGTGGAGGCGTGCGAGTTCTCGATGACGTCGTGGTCGGACTCGGCCTGCGAGGGGTAGCCGGAGAGGCCGCCCTTCATCTTCAGCCGGGAGAAGTCCTGGCGGCCGGTGAGCAGCTTGTGCACATAGCTCTGGTGTCCGGTGTCCCACAGGATCCGGTCGTTCGGGGAGTCGAAGACCCGGTGCAGGGCGATGGTCAGCTCGACCACACCCAGATTGGGTCCCAGATGGCCGCCGGTCTTGGAGACCGCGTCCACGAGGAAGGTCCGGATCTCCGCGGCCAGCTTGACGAGCTGCTCCGGGCTGAGCGTGTCCAGATCGCGCGGTCCCCTGATACGGGTAAGCAGCGTCACCCGTGCCTCCTTGCGTGTTGAGCTGGGCGTTTAGCTGGTCGAGTCGTCGCCGTCGTACGTGGTGATCTGACCGAGTCTAGTGTTTGGACTCCGCGGCGCGACCGAAGGGGCGGGCTGTCACCTCGCGAACAACTGAACGCCCCCACGAGTGAACGGGTACCACCCGGCCGTTCACTCTATGATGTGACTCACGTCTCACGGTAACGGGCGGTGGAACCGGGTCGGCCGGAAGGCCCTCCGAGGGCCGCCGGGTGTGCCGGGGCGCGTACCGGGTACGGCCCCGTACGGCGGCGCACCCGGCGGTGTCAGGCCCGGCCGGCGGCCTTCTGCGTACGGCGCGAGACCGAGTCGATCACCACGGCGGCCAGCAGCACCCCGCCGGTGATCATGTACTTCACCGGCTCGGCGATGCTCTCCAGCTGGAGCCCCTTCTGGATGGAGACGATCACCAGCACGCCCAGCAGGGCCGACCAGGTCCGCCCGCGCCCGCCGAACAGGCTGGTACCGCCGATCACCGCGGCCGCGATGGAGCTCATCAGCAGATCACCGGAGCCGGCGCCCTGGTTGGCCGCGTTGATCTTCGAGGCGAGCATCAGTCCGCCCATGGCGGCCAGGGTCCCGGCGATGGCGAAGACCGCCGTCCGGACGGCCGCCACATCGATCCCGGCCCGCCGGGATGCCTCGATGCTGCCGCCGAGGGCGAAGACCCGGCGGCCGAAGGCGGTCCGCCGCAGGAGCAGGTCGGTACCGGCCACCACCGCCAGGAAGATCACCAGGGCGAGCGGCAGCCCCTTGTACTGGTTGAGCAGATACGCCACCGGGAAGCAGAGGGCCGCGAGCAGCGCCGTACGGAGGAGCAGCTCGCCGAGCGGGCGGGACGGCACCCCGGCGGCCGCCCGGCGGCGGGCCCCGAGGAACGCGGTGAGGAAGTATCCGGCGACGGCCGCGGCCGCCAGTCCGTAGGCGGCGGCGACATCCGTGAAGTAGTGGGTGGTGAGCTTGGCCACCAGGCCCGAGTCGTCGAGGTTGATGGTGCCGTTGGCGCCGAGGATCTGGAGCATCAGACCGTTCCACGCCAGCAGTCCGGCCATCGTCACCACGAACGCGGGGACCCCGATCCTGGCGAAGAAGAAGCCGTGGACCAGTCCGGCCGCGGTGCCCGTCAGGACGGCGAGGAGCAGCGCGAGCCATTCGGGGACGCCGTGGGTGACGCCGAGGACGCCGAAGACGGCGCCCGCCAGGCCGCTGACCGAGCCGACGGAGAGGTCGATCTCGCCCAGCAGCAGGACGAAGACCACACCGACGGCGATCAGGCCGGTGCCGGCGATGTCGACGGAGATGTTGGAGATGTTCTGCGCCGACAGGAACGCCGGATTCAGTGACTGGAAGGTGGTCCAGATGATGATCAGCCCGGCGACGACCGGTACGGAGCCGAGTTCGCCGGAGCGCATCCGGCGGACCAGCTCGGCGGCGTATCCGGCGAACCCCTGCTCGCGGACGAGCAGCCGGGGGTCGACGGCGGGTACGGCGCCGGGCGCCGGAGCCGGGGCGCCGGCCGTGGCCCGGTCCGCCGGGGAGGGGCCCGGCACGTCCTTTGCCAGGGAGGTCTTCGGGCGCGCGTCCTCGGGGGTGTTCCCTGGGCTGTTCCGGGGGGTTTCCGCCGCCGGCGTCGTCTGCTCGGCACTCATCGGACGGGCTCCTCACCGCGCGCCGCCCGCCGGGTGACCGCGTTGTCCGTCGCGCCGGTGATCGCCGCGACGATGTCCTCCTGGGAGACGCTCCCGACCTCGAACACCCCGTTGTTGCGGCCCAGCCGCAGTACCGCGACCCGGTCCGCGACGGCCCTCACATCGGCCATGTTGTGGCTGACGAGGATGATCGCGAGACCGCGTTCGCGCAGCTTCTCCACCAGGTCCAGCACCTGGGCCGTCTGTTCCACGCCCAGCGCCGCGGTCGGCTCGTCGAGGATCACCAGCCGGGGCTCGCCCAGCAGGGAGCGGGCGATCGCCACGGTCTGGCGCTGGCCCCCGGAGAGGGAGGCGACCGGGATCCGGACGCTGGGGATACGGATGGCGAGATCGGTGAGCAGTCCCTGGGAACGCCGCTCCATCTCGATCTCGTCGAGAACGCCTCCCCGGCGCAGCTCGCGGCCGAGGAACAGGTTGGCGACGACGTCGAGATTGTCGCAGAGCGCCAGGTCCTGGTAGACGGTGGCGATGCCCAGCTTCCGGGCGTCGTGCGGTCCGGTGATCCGTACGGGACGGCCGTCCCACTCCACGGTTCCGCCGTCCAGGCTCTGGCCGGGGTGGACCCCCGAGATCGTCTTGACGAGAGTGGACTTCCCGGCGCCGTTGTCGCCGACCAGGGCGACCACCTCACCGGCGCGGACCTCCAGGTCCACCCCGGTCAGCGCCTGGACGGCGCCGAAGCGCTTCGAGACCCCTCGCAACGCCAGCACGGGCGTGGCGGACACATCGACCAACTCCTTCGCCGCCCGGCCGGCGGAAACGGGGGTACGTCCGTGCTCGCCCGGGCAGGGCGGCGGTGGCGGGGCGCGGACGGGAACCAGCGGCGGGCCGGGGCCGGACGGCGGCCCCGGCGTCCGGGGCTACCGCAGCCCGAGTGCGTCGCAGGCGGCCCGGTACTTGGGCGTGCAGATCTCGTCGAGGGTGTAGACGCCGTCCTTGAGGACGGTGTCCCTGATGTTCGCCTTGGTGAGGGAGACGACGTCGACGAGCACGGCGGGGACGCCCTTGGTGGTGGGGCTGTCCACGGAGTCCTTGGCGACGGTGCCGAGCTTCTCGCCGCGGGCAAGGGCGACGGCCATCTCCGCGGCGGCGTTCGCCTCCCCGGCGTAGGGCTTGTAGACGCTCTGGTACTGCTCGCCGGCGACGATCCGCTGGACGGCGGCGAGTTCGGCGTCCTGTCCGGTGACCGGGGGGAGGGGGCTGACACCGGCGGCCTTCAGGGCGGTGATGATGCCGCCGGCCATGCCGTCGTTGGCGGAGTAGACCCCGATGATCTTCTCCTTGCCCAGGGCGGTGATCGCGCTCTCCATATTGGAGTTGGCGTTCTCCGGCTTCCACTCCTTGGTGTCGAACTCCCTGCCGATCTTCACCTTGCCGTCGAGTACGGCATGGGAGCCCTTCTTGTAGAGGGCGGCGTTGGGGTCGGTGACGGAGCCGTTCATCATCACGATCTGCCCGGATCCGGCCCGGTCGCCGAGGGCGGCGAGCAGCGCCTCGCCCTGGACCCGGCCTACCTCCTCGTTGTCGAACGAGGTGTAGGCGTCGATCGGGCCCTCGGCCAGCCGGTCGTAGGCCACCACCGGAATACCGGCGGCCTCGGCCTTCTTCACCGCGCCCGCGATCGCCCGGGAGTCCACCGCGTCGAGCACCAGGACATCGACCTTGTTGGTGATCATCGTGTCGACCTGCTGGGTCTGGAGGCTCGCGTCCTGTTTGGCGTTGGCGTAGACGACCTCGCCCCGGCCGTTCGTCAGCTCGCCGATCCGTTTCTCGATCAGCGGCTTGTCGAACTTCTCGTAGCGGGCGGTCTGGTTCTCCGGGAGCAGCAGGCCGACGGTGATCTCGTCGCCCCCGGCGGACTTCGCCGGCTTCTTGTCCTGGCCCCCCGCCTCCTTGGCACTGCCGCAGGCGGCGATTCCCACCGCCGTCGCGACGGCGGTGGCGGCGACCGCGGCCCGGCGCAGATATGCGTGCATGCCTACCTCCCTGACGTGGCCGCGTCGTTGCGGCCGAGGTGACAGGCAGTCAACTCCGCCCCGGATACAGCGTCAAGGAGTAAATTCTTAACGAGATGACAACGGTGCCATGCGTTCTCTTAGTGAAGGCGCATTCTTCCAGTGAAGCCGATTCACACCACCGGGGTGTTCCGGGCGGGGAGCGCCGGTTCGCCCATCTCGCTGAGCACCAGGGCGATCCCGCCCAGGACTTCCGCCCGGGCCCCGAGCGCGCCCTTGACCACGGTGAGCCGGTGGGCGGCGGAGGGAATCGTGTACCGGGTCAGCGCGGCGCGCAGGGGTGCCAGCAGCAGCTCACCGGCCTCGGCGATCTCTCCGCCGGCCACGATCACCCGCGGGTTGAGCAGATTGCAGAGCGCGCCCACTCCGACCGCCAGATGCCGGCCGGTGTCCGCGATCACCCGGCGGCAGCCGGGGTCGCCCTCCCGGGCCAGCGCGACCACCCGGTCCATGGTGAGGCCGGGCCCGTGCACGGGGGTCAGCAGCGGCAGTACGTACGGCACCGCGGCGAAGGTCTCCAGACAGCCGCGGTTGCCGCAGCGGCAGACCGCGCCCGACTCGTCCAGGGTGAGATGGCCGATCTCGCCCGCCGTGCCGCCGGGGCCGCGGTAGATCCGCCCGCCCATCACCAGACCGGCCCCGACACCGCCCGCGACCTTGAGGTAGGCGAGGTCCGCCACACCCCGTGCGGCGCCCCAGACCAGCTCCCCCAGCGCCCCCAGGTTGGCGTCGTTGTCCACCTGGACCGGGACGCCGAGCCGCTCCGACATCTCCTTGCCGGGGTTGGACCCGACCCAGCCCGGCAGCATGGCGGTGGCGCCGATCACCCCGGACTCCCCGTCGATCGGGCCGGGCACCCCCAGCCCGATGCCGAGCACCTTGCCGGGGTCCGTACCGGTGGCCGCGGTCAGCCGGGCGATCATCCGCTCGGCACGGTCGAAGCCGGCGGCGGCGGAGGACGCGACATCGAGCGGTTCCGCGTCCTCGGCGAGCACCTGGTGGGCGAGGTTGGCGATCGCCACCCGGAGATGGGTGCGGCCGAAGTCGACCCCGACCACGATGCCCGCGTCACCGCTCAGGGAGATGGACCGGGCCCGTCTGCCGCCGGCCGAGGTGGGCGTGACCTCGACGGTCCCGCCCTCCTTCAGCTCGCGGACGATATTGGAGACGGTCGCCGCGGAGAGTCCGGTACTCCGGGCGATCTCGGCCTGGGTCAGCGATCCGGCCATCCGGACCGCCCGGACGACCCGCTCCAGATTGGCCCGGTGGAGGGACGTCTGCGAACCCGGCGTCTCCATGGACTCACCACTCCTACCGCTCTTGCGTACAACTTGTGAAGTCCAAGCTGACCCTTCCGGGCGGATCGCGTCAAGAGCTCAAGGCACCGTGGCGACGCCCCCCGGCGGGCCATCAGCCGGGGGGCGTCCGTGTGCGGCGCGCCGGGGGCGCGAGCGGCGGGGCGGCGGCAGCGGTCCGCCGGGCGGCTACTTCAGCGCGCCCGCCGTCAGTCCGGCCACCACCTGGCGCTGGAAGATGATGTACGCGGCCAGTACCGGCAGCATCGCCATCACCAGACCGGCGAAGAGACCGGAGAAGTCGCCCTTGTACCCCTGGCTGACGGCCAGCTGCACCAGACCCTGGGAGAGCACCTTCCGGTCGGGGTCGGTGTTCAGCACGGTCGGCAGGAGGTACTGGTTCCACTGACCGAGGAAGTTGAAGATCCCCACACTGATCAGACCGGGCTTCGCCATCGGCAGCATCACCTGGAAGAACGTCCGGGTGTGCGAGGCGCCGTCGATGAACGCGGCTTCGGCGATCGAGGTCGGCAGCGTCCGGAAGAAGGACGTCAGGAAGAACACCGTGAAGGGCAGCGAGTACGCGATGTAGACCAGGATCAGTCCGTGCAGGGTGTTCAGCATGGACATGTTCTGGAGCACATAGAAGAGCGGCACCAGCGCCAGGATGACCGGGAAGCTCATTCCTCCGATGAAGAGGAAGTAGATGAAGCGGTTCCCCGGGAACTCGAAGCGGGCCAGCACATAGGCGGCCATCGACCCCAGCAGCAGGGTGCCCGCGAGCGACCCGCCCACCACCAGGATGGTGTTGAGGAAGTAGTCGCTCATATGCGCCTCGGTCCAGGCGCGCGACCAGTTCTCGAAGTGCAGCTTGTCGGGCAGCGACCACGGCTCGGTGAAGATCGCCCGGTCGGTCTTGAAGGAGCTCATCACCGCCCAGAGCAGCGGCAGCACCACCATGATCGCCCAGAGGACCAGCATGCCGTGCGAGAAGACGTTGAGGACCTGGCCGTCGCTCTTGGGCTGCTTGGCTCCGGAGCCGGTCCGCTCGGGAGCGGGCGCGGTCGCGGCCGCCTCGGGGCCGTCGCCGGACACGCCCTCGGAAATGGTGTCGGTCGTCTTCATCTCAGTACTCCAGCCGCTCGCGCCGGCCCAGCCGCATCACCACGGCCGCGAAGAGCAGCGTGACGAGGAGCAGGGCGACACCGATGGTCGTCGCGTAGGCGGCCTGGCCGGGGCCGAACGCCTTCTGGTACACGTACAGCGGCAGGACGATGGTCGAGTAGTCCGGGCCGCCGCCGCTCGGGCCCACGGTCATGATGTGGACCACCGCGAAGGACTCCGCGCCCAGCGCGAGGATGCCCATATAGATCCACCCCGACTGCACCGTGTCCCAGAGCAGCGGCAGGGTGATCTTGAAGAAGGTGGTGAAGCGGCTGGCGCCGTCCAGCATCGCCGCCTCGTAGAAGTCCTTGGGGATGGAGGCCATGCCCGCGGAGAAGAGGACCACGAAGAAGCCGACGGTCGACCAGACCAGGACGACCATCACGCACATCAGCGCGAGATCGGGGTCACCGAGCCACTCCGGCTGGATATGGCCGAGCCCGACGCCCTTGAGCGCGGAGTTGATCGCGCCGTCCGAGGGGTTGTACGCGAACTTGAAGAGCAGCGCCACGATCGCGATCGACAGCACCTGGGGGAAGAAGTAGACGATCTTGTAGAAGCCCGAGCCGCGGACGCCCGCGACGGCGGCTCCCTTCCTCCTCCGGCCCCCGACGTTGATCATGAAGGCGAAGAAGAGCGCCAGTCCGATCGTCACCAGCGGCAGCACCACCGCGAAGACCAGGCTGTGCTGGAGCGCCTTCCAGAAGATGTCGTCCTCGAGCAACTTGGTGTAGTTGTCGAAGCCGATCAGCTCGAATTCGGGGCTCAGACCCGTCCAGTTGGTGAACGAGTAGAAGATGGCCTGGATGAACGGCCAGATGACGAAGAGCGCGTAGAGCGCCAGGGGTGCCACCAGGAACCCCACGATGAACCGGTACTTGCCGTGCTGCATTTCCTACCGACCCCGATCTTCCCGCGGAGAGCACCGCTGGTGCCGTGTGGAGAGCCGGGGCCCCGTTCCCGGTCGGCCGGACGGGGCCCCGGACGGATTCACTGGCGCTTGAACTTCTTGATGGAGGAGTCCTTCGCCGTCTCGTCGGCGAAGCCCTGGATGCGCTTGATGGCCTCGGCCGGGGTGATGCGGCCCGCCATCATCTCGCCCAGGCCCGCCGTACCGATCTTCTCCTTCAGGAGGACCGTGTACCAGTCGCCGATCCGCGGGTTGACGACATTCGTGCCGGCCTTCTCCAGGGTGGCGACGACGGACTTCATACCCGGGGTCAGGTCGATACCGGTGGTGCCGCCGTTGAAGGCACTGAGCGACTTCACGGACTGGGTGAAGCTCTTGGAGGAGGCCTCACCGAGCATGATGCGGAGCTGCTCCATACCGCCGGCCTTGTTCTTCGCCTTGGAGGGGACGATGAACGGCTCTCCGCCGGAGGCCCAGAGGGTGCCGAACGGCATCTTGTCGCTGCTGTCGATGCCGGTGGGCGCGGCGACGGCGAGGTCGAAGTCCTTCGGCATGGTCTTCGACGCCTCGTTCTCCACCCAGGAGCCGTTGGGGATGAAGAGCGCCTCGCCCGCCGTCCACTTGGTCTGCGACTGGATGTGGTCGATGCCCGAGGTGCCCTTGAGAATGTACCCGCTCTTGAACAGCTCGTAGTAGGCCTCGAAACAGTCCTTGACCGCGGGGTGCTTCCAGGCGTTCGGCTCCAGGTTGTCGATGGCCTTGAGCACATCGGGGCCGCCGCGCTTGGCGATCATCGGGAAGAGCGTGAAGGGGATGTAGTACGGGTGGACACCCGCGTACGTCCAGGCCGCGATGCCCTTGGCCTTGGCCTTCTTACAGACCGCGATCATCTGGTCCCAGGTCTCGGGGTAGGTGACCTCGAGGGAGTCGAGGACCTTCTTCGAGTACCAGACGCCGTACACGGTGTAGGCGTAGTAGAGCATCCAGACCTGGTTGCCCTCGAACTGGCCCATCTCGACGATGCCCGGCCGCAGGGTGTCGCGGACCTTCTTGTTGGGGTCGTCGTAGGAGGGGGCGTCCAGCAGCGTGGTCAGGTCGGTGAGCTGGTTCTGGCCGACCAGGGCGCCCATGTCCATCTGCTCTTTGCCGGAGTTGTCGATCAGGTCCGGCGGGGTGCCGCCGTTGAACCGCGGCTGGAGCTCGGTCTGGATGGCCTGGGTGGCGTGGAACTTCACCGAGGCCTTGGGGTAGTTCTTCTCGTAGATCTTGACGGCGTCCTTGGCGTACTGCTGCCCGAAGCCGCCGTCGAACAGGACGAAGTCGAGCTGCGCCGTCTCGTTGACGCCGAGGGGGTTCTTGGCGGACTTGGTACCGCCCTTGACCTCCTCGTTCTTGTCTCCGTCACCGCTGGCGCAGGCCGACAGGAAGCTCATGGTGGGGACGGTCATCAGGCCGAGCGCCGCGGAGCGCTTCATCAGTTTGCGGCGGCCGAGGCCCCCGTTGTCGTTGGCGGAGGTGGATCCCATGCTCAAGTCCTCGCCTTCATCAGGACTCAGGCGGTGAACAAGTTGCCCGTCCGTCTCGCCTCCCGGCGCAGGGCCCCGCCACCGCGGTGAATTGCTGTGATTTCCCGCAGGGAAACTCAGTGAAGCTTGGGTAGTGCACCTTTCTCCGGGAGACCATGGCGACAGTGGTCGCGTTACGGCACACGACAGCCCACGGGCCCTGTTCCCCCTGGCCCGAGCGGTGTCGTCGACGGTCGCTCGGACGCCGACAGGTATAGTCCACTTCCCTCAGGGGGAGCAAGATCAAGAGCAAGGTTGACCGTCAGTCTTTCCCTAGTTGAGACCGTTCGGATATCTCACCCAACGCACCCATGACATGCGGATGCACGCGTGACCTGATCATTCTTCGCGGAATGGCCGATTCCAAGTGCGCCACCCCGCCATAGCCGTCCGAGGCCCCGCCGGCACCCTTGACACCGCAGGTCACCACCCTGTCCACCGGGATCCGAACCGCCCTCCGACAACGTTGCCAACCGGGCTCGTACCGCCCGGAATCGCGGTACGTACGGGAAAGAGGGCGCCCGCCCGGCCGGTACCGGGACCCCCGGCGGCGCCGTCGGGTCCCGCCGGCCGTACTCGCCGCCCCCGTTCGAGCCGGGCACCCGCCCGCCGGAAGCGCGACAGCCGGGCCGGAGCAATACCGTGGAAGTCGGGGCGGACGGAAAGAAGCGGTCATCGGCGCCAACGGTGGATTCGCCGCCGGAATTCCGGGCAATGCAACCCGCCCACGGCTGCGGTCTGGACCAATGACGAAACATGGACAGTGCGGGGTGAAGGGGATTCCGGTCGAACTCCGGCCGAAGAGGAAATGGCCGGAATTCATCGACCCTTCCCTGGTGAGTTCAACTCCGGGATCATGGAAAGCGTCGTCCGGTCCGCCCCGGTTTCAGCCGATGGCCGCATCGAAAACGGTCTTCGGAGCCGGCCCCGGAAAGGCTCCGCGGGCGACCCGGAACAACGGGTGCCGAACCGGCGCGACCCGGCTTTTCCGTTCCGGCCTTTCGGTCTCACGGCCGTCGGTTCGTCCACCTAAAGCATCCGCAGCTCTCATTCCGCTTCTGCTCCTTCGCACGGCCGGAGCGGGCCGGACGGTCGGCCTTGGGCTCTCCCTGCCCCTGATCGGCCCGGCGCGGGTGAACGGGGCCGTACGTTCGAGATTCTTGAGGGCACCCGCGTCGAGCAGGCAGAACGGCGGGGCGAGGAGGTACGGGAAGGGGCTGCTCCCGGCCGGGTGGAGGGCGGGGCACCATCGGGGAGCGGTTCGTGGCGCACCGCTCCAGGCCCCGGCGGCGGCAGCTACGGGCGCATTCCGCTTCAAGCCCGGCCGACGTGTCCCGGGCCGGGCCCGGAACGGCCCTGGACGGCCCGGAACGGGTGCCCTGGACGGCCCTGGAAGGCCCGGAACGGCGGAGGGCCGCACCCCCGGGGATTCGTCCCCGGAGAGTGCGGCCCTCGTGGTGCCGGTGGCGCGTCAGCCGCGGATCAGGTTCCGCAGGACGTACTGCATGATGCCGCCGTTGCGGTAGTAGTCGGCCTCGCCGGGGGTGTCGATGCGGACGACCGCGTCGAACTCCACACCGGTGTCGGTGGTGACCTTGACCGTGCGCGGGGTGGTGCCGTTGTTCAGCTCGGTGACGCCGGTGAAGGAGAACGTCTCCTCACCGGTGAGGCCGAGGGACTCGGCGGACCCGCCCTCCGGGTACTGGAGGGGCAGGACGCCCATGCCGATCAGGTTGGAGCGGTGGATGCGCTCGTAGGACTCGGCGATGACGGCCTTGACGCCGAGCAGCGCGGTGCCCTTGGCGGCCCAGTCGCGGGACGAGCCGGAGCCGTACTCCTTGCCCGAGAGGATGACCAGCGGGATGCCCTGGTCGATGTAGTTGCGCGAGGCGTCGTAGATGAACGAGACCGGCGCGCCCTCCTGGGTGAAGTCGCGGGTGAAGCCGCCCTCGGTGCCGGCCGCGATCTGGTTGCGCAGCCGGATGTTGGCGAAGGTGCCGCGGATCATGACCTCGTGGTTGCCGCGGCGGGAACCGTAGGAGTTGAAGTCGCGGCGCTCGACGCCGTGCTCCGTGAGGTACTTGCCCGCGGGCGTGTCGGCCTTGATGGCACCGGCCGGGGAGATGTGGTCGGTGGTGACCGAGTCGCCCAGCTTGGCGAGCACCCGGGCACCGGCGATGTCGGTGACCGGCGAGGGCTCCGTCTGCATGCCCTCGAAGTACGGGGGCTTGCGGACGTAGGTGGACTCGGTGTCCCACTCGAAGGTGTTGCCCGTGGGGATGGGCAGCGCCTGCCACTGGGCGTCACCGGCGAAGACGTCCTGGTAGGACTTGTTGAACATGTCCTCGCCGATGGCGTTGGCGACGACGTCGTTGACCTCGGCCTCGGTCGGCCAGATGTCCTGGAGGTAGACCGGCTTGCCGTCCTGGTCGGTGCCCAGGGCCTCGCGGGTGATGTCGACCTTCATGGAGCCGGCGATGGCGTAGGCGACGACCAGCGGCGGGGACGCCAGGTAGTTCATCTTGACGTCGGGGTTGATCCGGCCCTCGAAGTTGCGGTTGCCGGAGAGGACCGAGGTCACGGCCAGGTCGTGCTCGTTGACGGCCTTGGAGACCTCCTCCGGCAGCGGGCCGGAGTTGCCGATGCAGGTGGTGCAGCCGTAGCCGACGAGGTTGAAGCCGACCTTGTCGAGGTAGGGGGTGAGCCCCGCCTTGTCGAAGTAGTCGGTGACGACCTTGGAGCCCGGGGCCAGGGTGGTCTTCACCCACGGCTTGCGGGTGAGGCCCTTCTCGACCGCCTTCTTGGCCACCAGCGCGGCGGCGACCATGACGTACGGGTTCGAGGTGTTGGTGCAGGAGGTGATCGCGGCGACGGTGACGGCGCCGTGGTCGATCTCGTAGGTGGACCCGTCGGGGGCGGTCACCAGGGTCGGGCGCGACGGCACGCCGTTGGTGGAGGCCGGGGCGTCGGACGCGGGGAAGGACTCCTTGCCCGCCTCCTCGTCGTCCTCGACGTAGTTCCGGACGTCCTGGGCGAACTGCTGGGCGGCGTTCGCGAGGACGATGCGGTCCTGCGGGCGCTTGGGGCCGGCGATGGAGGGGACGACCGTGGCGAGGTCCAGCTCCAGCTTCTCGGAGAAGTCGGGCTCGGCGGCCGGGTCCAGCCAGAGGCCCTGCTCCTTGGCGTACGACTCGACCAGCGCGACCTGCTGGTCGGAGCGGCCGGTGAGGCGCAGGTACTTCAGGGTCTCGTCGTCGATGGGGAACATCGCGGCGGTGGAGCCGAACTCCGGCGACATGTTGCCGATGGTGGCGCGGTTGGCGAGCGAGGTGGCGGCCACGCCTTCGCCGTAGAACTCGACGAACTTGCCGACGACACCGTGCTTGCGGAGCATCTCGGTGATGGTGAGCACCAGGTCGGTGGCGGTGGTGCCGGGGGTCAGCTCACCGGTCAGCTTGAAGCCGACGACGCGCGGGATGAGCATGGAGACCGGCTGGCCGAGCATCGCGGCCTCGGCCTCGATGCCGCCGACGCCCCAGCCGAGCACACCGAGGCCGTTGACCATGGTGGTGTGCGAGTCGGTGCCGACGAGGGTGTCGGGGTAGGCCTGGCCGCCGCGGACCATGACCGTCCGGGCGAGGTGCTCGATGTTCACCTGGTGGACGATGCCGGTGCCCGGCGGGACGACCTTGAACTCGTCGAAGGCGGTCTGGCCCCAGCGCAGGAACTGGTAGCGCTCGCGGTTGCGGCCGTACTCCAGCTCGACGTTCTGCGCGAACGCGTCGTGCGTGCCGAACTTGTCGGCGATGACGGAGTGGTCGATGACCAGCTCGGCCGGCGCCAGCGGGTTGATCTTCGCCGGGTCGCCGCCCAGCTCCTTGACGGCCTCGCGCATGGTGGCGAGGTCGACGACGCAGGGCACACCGGTGAAGTCCTGCATGATGACGCGGGCCGGCGTGAACTGGATCTCCTGGCTCGGCTGGGCCTGGGAGTCCCAGCTGCCGAGCGCCCGGATGTGGTCGGCGGTGATGTTCGCGCCGTCCTCGGTGCGGAGGAGGTTCTCCAGCAGCACCTTCAGGCTGTAGGGCAGCCGCGCGGAGCCCTCGACCTTGTCCAGCCGGAAGATTTCGTACGACTCGTCGCCCACGCGCAGCGTGCTGCGGGCGTCGAAGCTGTTCGCCGACACGACAGTCTCCTTCATCAAAGTGCGCGTACTACGTCCATGCTGCCGCCACGGCCCCTTGCCGATCCGCTAAGGTAGGGCTTAGTTAGGTAACCCTTACCGAGGATGGCGGCTGCGGTACGCCCGGGCAGTTATCTCGATGTCGAGATAACTCTAGTACATCACCGCGGCACGGTCATGCGCGGGCACCCCGGGGCGGGGGTGTCCGCCGTCACTCATGTGCCGGTGGCGGGGCGTTTTGCGGGGGTACGGGGGCGGCTGCCGGGCTCGCTCCGCGGCGGCCCCGGGGCGGGTGCGCGGCTCGGCCTCCGGCGGCCCCGGGCGTGCGGGCCTCACTCCGCAGCGGCACCCGGGCGGGTGCGCAGCCAGTAGGAGCGGGCCGCGACCGCCAGCGCGACGCCGTAGCCGCCGAACGCGATCATGCCGGGCCAGGCGGCGGTCAGCGCGTCCGCGCCGGTGGGGAAGTCGCCGGCCCGCATCTCCACGGCACCGGCCTGCGCGAGGGCGCAGTAGGCCAGTCCGAGCACGCCGTACGGGAGCAGACTCGCCGCGCCGATCACGGCCGGAACCAGCGGAAGGGCGCGCGGGACCCGGCGGCCGCGCAGCCCCGGGACCCAGCGCGGAAAGACCAGGCCCCAGGGCCGCACCAGCCCCCAGAGAAGCAGCAGCCCCAGCCCGGCCAGCAGCACGGTGACATCGATGCCCCGGGACTCCAGGGCGAGCCACAGCTCCGAGGCCCCGTTGCGCCGGGAGGCGGCGCGCAGCTCCGCTCCGCTGATCCCGGCGAAAGTGCCGCCCGTGGCCCAGTGCAACTTCATCGCCGCGTACGGGAGGAAGGCCACGGTCCCGGCGACGGCGGCCGTCCGGAGGCGGGGGCCGGGGGCGGTCACTGCCTGGATGTCGCGGCCGCGGTCGTGGCGAGCGGCCCGGACCGGGGTTTCGCGGGGAACCCGGCAGCGGTTCGGATTCCGGCACCGGTCGCAGCGCCCGGACCGGACCGGAGCCGGGCCGTGGGCCCGGTGGCGCTCCCCCGTGGCGCCCGCCTGCGCTCCGTGTCCGGTCCCTCCGGCGACCGGGGACACCGTAAGCGCGCCGGCTGTCGGGGACACCGTCCGGGGGCGGCCGCGCGGCGGACCAGTGACACCGTCAGGGCCGGAACGTTCCGCCGCGCCGGCCAAGGCGCCCGTACGGGGCCGGTCGGGGCCGCGCAGGCGGGCAACGGCGGCCAGCAGCACCGCGCCGAGCGCCGCCAGGGCGTGCTGGACGGCGGCTGCCCAGCTCTCCGGCTGCTGCCCGGCCAGCAGCGCGATCAGCTCCATCAACAGGCCGAACGCGGCGGCGCCGAACAGCGCCGCGGCCGTCAGAAGCGCCCCCCGGAGCACGGGCAGCGGGCCGGACCGCAGCCACGCGCCGCAGAGCACGGCGGCCGAGGCGCCGAGCGCGGCCAGGGCCCAGTCGAGCGTGGCGGGTGCCGTCAGTACACCGATCCGCAGCAGCGGAGTGCCGCCGAGCACGCCTGCGAGACCGAAGGCCGTGTATCCCAAGGCCCAGAGCAGCGCCCAGTGGGCGGCCGCGTACCGCCGGCGCCGTCCGTTCTCCGTGGTCCGTCCGTGAGCGTCCATGCTCCGAACGTCCCACCGGGCCCGGGGGCGTGGCGTCGCTCCGGTGGACGAACGGCCTCCGCCGCGCGGCGGAAGGCGCGTACGCCGTACGTCCCTCCGGACCGGGGCACGGGCGCCCGTACCGCGCTCCGGGAGGCGGCACGAACGGCGCTCCGGGCCGGGTCGGCGGGACGTACGGCACTCGGTGCGCGGTCGGCGGGACGGACGGGCCGGGCTTCCGGGCACCGTTCCGGGCGGGGTCGCGGCGCGGGCGGGCCAAGCGCCGGGCGCGGGCGCCGCGCCGGCTCCGCAGGCACATCGCGCCCCGGTCAGGCCCCGGGCCCGGACGCGGGCTCCGCCCCGGCGGGAGTGGCGGTGTGGCGCGGGTAGTCCGTGTAGCCGCGGGTGCCGTGGGTGTAGAGGTGGGCCTGGTCGATGTCCTGGAGCGGGGCTCCGGCGGCGAACCGTTCCGGCAGGTCGGGGTTGGCGATGAACGAGCGGCCGTACGAGACCAGATCGGCCACCCGGCCGGCCAGCACCGCCTCGCCGCCCTCCCAGGTGGTGGGTTCGCGGTTCTCGCCGATGTTGGCGACGACCGGCCCGTCCCACAGCGGCAGAAGATCGGCGAGGGCCGGGTAGTGGTCGTCGTCGACGAGATGGAGATAGGCGAGACCGAGCTTGTTCACCTCGGTGACGAGGGGGCGGTAGACCGGCCCCGGGTCCTTCTCCACCATGCCCTCCTGCGGGTTGCCCGGAGAGAGCCGCAGGGCGGTGCGCCCGGGGCCGATCGCGTCGGCGACGGCGTTCACGACCTCCAGCGGGAACCGGATCCGGTCGGCGACACTGCCCCGCCCGTAGGTGTCGGAGCGGAGGTTGGTGTTGTCACCGAGGAACTGGTGGATGAGATAGCTGTTGGCGCCGTGCAGTTCCACCCCGTCGAACCCGGCCTCGACCGCGTTGCGGGCGGCGGTGGCGTGGTCGCGGACCGCCTGCCGGATCTCCCCGGCCGTCATCGCGCGGGGCACCGGCGGCTCCGCCTTGCCGCCGTCGCGGATATGGACCGGGTCCGGCAGCGGGACCGCGGAGGGTCCCGCCGGGATGTCGCCGGTCAGCCGGGAGAGCGGATGGCCGTGCCGCCCGCCGTGCATCAGCTGGGCGTAGATCCGGCCGCCCGCCGCGTGCACGGCCTCCGTCACCGCGCGCCAGCCGCGGATGTGTTCCGCGGTCTCCAGACCGGGCATCCGCCACCCCGCCTGTCCGGCCCGGCTCGGCCAGATGCCCTCGGTGATCAGCAGACCGGCGCTCGCGCGCTGGGCGTAGTAGTCGGCGACGACGGGCAGCGGGGTGCCGTCCTCGGCGGCCCGGTAGCGGGTCATCGGGGCCATGACGATGCGGTTGGGGAGGCGGAGGGGGCCGAGGTCGAAGGGCGTGAAGAGCGGTGAGTTCGTCATGCCCGTACCGTAAAATCTGACGCCGGTGTCAGATTCAAGTCCGGCGGGCCGTCGACGGGGGCGGCACCCGGCGGGGACGGAACGGGGTACGGGATGCGGATCGGGGAGCTGGCCCGGCGCACGGGAGTGAGCGAGCGGTCGCTGCGCTATTACGAGAAGCGGGGCCTGCTGGCCTCGGGCCGTACCCCGGGCGGCCACCGCGAGTACTCCGAGGCGGCGGTGGACCGGGTGGTCCATATCCAGGAGCTGCTGGCGGCGGGGCTGAACAGCGAGATGATCGCCCGGGTGCTGCCGTGCATGCGGGACAGCGACGGCGGACCGTCCGAGACGGCCACGCCCCAGCTGGTGGTCTGGCTCACCGCGGAGCGGCGGCGGATCGACGGGCTGATCGGGGAGCTGATGCGGTCGCGGGACGTCCTCGACGAGGTGATCGGCGCGGCGGGCGGCCGGGCCGGACCGGGAGCGTAGGTCCGGCCCTCGCCCGCGGCGACGGAGGCTCGCGGATCCGGCGGGCAACATCTCCTGCGATCCCCCGGCCCTCGCCCGCGGGACGGACTCCCGCACCCGGCGGCATCGGGCGGTACCGGACCGCTCCCCCGGCCCCTCGGAGTCTCCGGCCGCCGGAACCGGGCCGTCCGCCCGCACCGGGACCGAGCCGGCAGCAACGGCGTTCCGGCGCGGGTTCCCGCGGGCGTACGCGGAAGCAACGACGCGTGGGATGCGCCACTTTCACGGGGACGCGGAAAGCCGCGAGCCGGGCGGCGGGCATGCCGTCGCCGACTCCCGCGCGGGCGCCGGTATCCGGCCGCGGGTCCGGTTCCGGATGTCGGCGGGCACTGCGGCGGCGTACCCGATGCCGTCGGCGTACTCCGGAAAGGCGCCCGCCGTCCCGGCGAACTCGCGGACCTCGGCGGCTGGGGGCCGCCCCCTTCGGCAACGGCCCGCGCACCTGGGGGAACAACGGTGGAAGGGGCGGCGTTCCGCCGGCCGGGCCGACCGGTGCGCCGCCCGTCACCCCATCGGGCACTCCGGACGAAAAGCCCCATTTCCCCCGCACTTCCGCGGTATCCGCTGCGACGCACACCACAGAACCGGCGGACATGTCTCCCGGGGCGGCGGGCAGATGAACCGGCAGCACACCCGGACGGACCCCCTCCGGTTGCCCCCGGCGACACACCGACGGAATGTCAGGAGCGCGGCGGTTCCCAGACATACGGCTCACCCGGTTGACACCCCCGGCGCGCGCCTCATCTCATATCTGAGATAACCTCAACCGCATGGCAGACGACTACCTCGTACGCATCGGCAGGCTCATCCGTGACGCCCGGCAGCATCGCGGCTGGACACAGAGCCAGCTCGCCGAGGCGCTCGGCACCAGCCAGAGCGCGGTGAACCGCATCGAGCGGGGCAACCAGAACATCAGCCTTGAGATGATCGCACGCATCGGGGAAGCACTCGACAGCGAAATCGTCTCCCTCGGCTATGCCGGACCCATGCATCTGCGGGTCGTCGGAGGCCGCCGCCTCTCCGGCGCCATCGACGTCAAGACGAGCAAGAACGCCTGCGTCGCCCTGCTCTGCGGCTCCCTGCTCAACAAGGGCCGTACCGTCCTGCGCCGGGTCGCCCGGATCGAGGAGGTCTACCGGCTGCTCGAAGTCCTGAACTCCATCGGCGTCCGCAGCCGCTGGATCAACGAGGGCATGGACCTGGAGATCGTGCCCCCGGCCGAGCTGGACCTGGACGCCATCGACGCCGAGGCCGCCCGCCGCACCCGTTCGATCATCATGTTCCTCGGTCCGCTGCTGCACCGTGTCGACAGCTTCCGGCTGCCGTACGCCGGTGGCTGCGACCTCGGCACCCGGACGATCGAACCGCATATGATCGCGCTCCGCCGGTTCGGTCTCGACATCACCGCGACCGAGGGCCTGTACCACGCCCGGGTCGAGCGGCCGGCGTCCTCCGGGCGGCCCATCGTCCTGACCGAGCGCGGCGACACGGTGACCGAGAACGCGCTGCTGGCCGCCGCCCGCCACGACGGCGTCACCGTCATCCGGAACGCCTCCTCCAACTACATGGTCCAGGACCTCTGCTTCTTCCTGGAGGCGCTGGGCGTCAAGGTGGAGGGCATCGGCACCACCACCCTCACCGTCCACGGCGTCCCCACCATCGACGTGGATGTCGACTACTCCCCCTCCGAGGACCCGGTCGAGGCGATGAGCCTGCTGGCCGCCGCGGTGGTCACCGAGTCCGAGCTGACCATCCGCCGGGTGCCGATCGAGTTCCTCGAAATCGAGCTGGCCGTACTGGAGGAGATGGGTCTCGACCACGACCGCTCCTCCGAGTACACCGCCGACAACGGCCGGACCCGCCTGGTCGACCTCACGGTCCGCCCCTCCAAGCTGGAGGCGCCGATCGACAAGATCCACCCGATGCCGTTCCCGGGCCTGAACATCGACAACGTCCCGTTCTTCGCGGCGATCGCGGCCTCCGCGCAGGGCCAGACCCTGATCCACGACTGGGTCTACGACAACCGGGCCATCTACCTCACCGACCTCAACCGCCTCGGCGGCCGCCTGCAACTGCTCGACCCCCACCGCGTCCTGGTCGAGGGCCCCACCCGCTGGCGCGCGGCCGAGATGATGTGCCCGCCCGCACTGCGCCCCGCGGTGGTGGTCCTGCTGGCGATGATGGCGGCGGAGGGCACGTCCGTACTCCGCAACGTGTATGTCATCAACCGCGGCTACGAGGAGCTGGCGGAGCGCCTGAACTCGGTGGGCGCGCAGATCGAGATCTTCCGCGACATCTGACGGACTTCGGCCGCCGCACCCCTCTGACCTGCGACTTAGCGGGTCAGAGGGGTGCGGCGCCGGCTCTGGGACTTTGGGGCGTGCGGCAGGCTACGCGCCACAGGCATCGTCCCGGACCTTGCGCCCCTTCGGGAGCGTGGTCAAGGCGACATCGTAGGACCGCCTCGCCGCGGCCCTCGAAACGAAGGAAAATCGGCATACGGGTTGAAGGGGCGCTTGATACCCGATCATCCTTGTCGTCATGAGTTTCATCTCCGGCTCCTTCGACGTGCCCGACACGGGCGACTACGCCTACGACTGGGCCCTGGTGGACGTGGAGACGTCGGGCCTCATAGCCCGGCGAGATCGTGTGCTCTCCGTCGCGGTGATCACGATCGGTCCGGACGGCGAGCAGACCGGGGAGTTCTCGACGCTGCTCAATCCGGGGTGCGATCCGGGACCGGTGGAGGTGCACGGGTTGACCGTCGAGCGGCTGCTGGGTGCACCGACCTTCGATCAGGTCGCCGGACGGATCGGGGCAATGCTTCAGGAGCGAGTGCTGGTCGCTCACAATGCCCAGTTCGACTACGACTTCCTGGCCCACGAATTCGCCCGAGCGCGGATGTGGCTGCCGGTGTCGCAACGGCTGTGCACCCTGGCGCTGAATCGCCAGGTGGATCCGCCGACGGACGATATGAAGCTCGGCACCCTTGCCGCACATTACGGCGTCACCCAGCAACGTGCTCACGATGCGCTGGACGATACCCGTGTACTCGCCGGGATCCTGCGGGCGTCACTGCGCGAGGCAGCGCGACTCGACCTGCCGTTGCCGCTGGTGACCTGCCCGCCTCGGGCGGAATCGCAGTTCACGCCGCAGCCGCCGAAGACTCCTTGCGCCTACCGCAATCCGGGGCGGCTCGCTCCCGGCGGGCCGCTCCAACAGGGAATGAAGGTCGCGATCACCGGCGAGACCGCGCACGCCCGGGCCGAGTTGACAGGGCGGGCCGTTGCCGCCGGACTGAACATGATGACCTCCGTCAGTCGGCACACAAGTGTGCTGGTCACCAATGCACCGGCGTCCGATTCGGCTAAGGCCCGACGCGCAGCCGCCGAAGGCGTGCCGGTCATCGACGAGCACACCTTCCTGCGGCTGCTGGAGGACATCCGACCGGGGGCAGTGCATGGGGCGACGGCTGTCGCTGCCGCTCCGGTGGTCGAGCCGGCATCAGAACCGGTGGTCGGGCCCGTGGAGCCGGCGCCCCGCAGGACGTCTGCCGTACCCGTCTCGGAAGCCGCAGCTCTCCCCACGGTCAGCCCCGGGGCCGGAGTACCGGCTCCGCGCACACCGGTGCCCTCCGTCGGCACGTTGGACAAGCCTCTGACGGGGCGTCGCGTACTGGTGCTCGGTGGTGTCCATGCCGAGGCATCGGCGGCCCGTACTCGCATCGTCGAGCTGGGCGGGTCCGCTGCGGTCAATCTGTCCGCCAGTGTCACCGACGTCGTGCTTCTGGAGGGAGGGCAGGGCGACCGGCGCATGAGCCGCATCACCGCCCTCGAACTGCCTGTGCACGAACTCCACTGGCTGGCCTCTCCGACGCCCGCCGCCGCGGCGACGCTCCGGACTCGGGAGCCGCACGTCATGCCGAGAGGAGGCGTCATCGACCTGCCCCTATCCCACGGCAGCTCCTCACCGGAGTGGTACGTCACCGCGAGCTGGGTCCACCGGACCGACTACGAAATCGACGTCGTCGCCTTTCTCCTGGACGACGACGAACAGGTCACCTTCGACGAGGACTTCGTCTTCTACGGCGCCCCGGAGAACCCGGCCGGGACTGCGCGACTGCTGACCGGCGGCCCTGCCGAACAGACCGTCGCCCTCAACCTGACCGCGCTGCCACTCGCAACGCGCAAGGTCGTCATCGCCGCCGCCATCGACGGCATCGTCACCTTCGGGACGGTCGGGGCCATCCAGATCGGCGCGGCACCCGGCAGCAGCGGCGCACCGCTCGCCCGGGCGACCCTGGATGCCGCTACCACCGAACGCACCATGCTCCTCGCGGAGATCTACCGCAGGGGCCCGGTGTGGCGCCTACGCGCCGTGGGCCAGGGCTACGACCACGGTCTCGACACACTCGCACGCGGATACGGGGTCGACATCGCCGACTGAACGAAAACAGCGGAAGCAAGGATCTCTGCATCCCCGCCTCCGGGAGGTCCGCTTCCCGGGCCGCCGTGAGCCGCTCATGGACGTCCCGGTCCCGCTGCACGCCCTTCGCGAGCCCCTCGCCGTCCAGGACCGAGGCGCCGCTCAAACCGCCGCCCTGCCCTCAGCGGGCCCCGTAAGCCTCGCCAGCTTGACCGCCACTGCTTCCGGATTCGCTTGGCCGTGCACGCTGTCGAACCCGGCGATGAGCTCGTCCAGATTGTCGCGCTCGATCCCGCGTTGTGCTGCCCGTTCGGGATCGGCGGTCACACCACGCTCTCCGGCATTCTCGCGAATGGCCTGCAGTGTTCCGGCGGCCAGGGGCACGGAGATGCCGGGGCCGTCGCCGGGCTGGAAGTCGCTGCCGTCCGTCATGGCGCAAGTACAGCATTCGTAATGCCGTACGACGTCAGTGGGTGGCTGCTGCCCTGGAAGGGCCCCGCCGTCCGGTCTTCCGGGTGGCGGGGCCCCTCGTCATATGCGGCCGGTCAAGGGCGCGGGGGGTGGTTACCTGCCCAGGTAGGCGTCGTAGACCGTCACGCTCGCCTTGCCGCCCGCCGTGTCGGTGACCTCGCCGCGCAGGGCGACGGACTTGCCCTTTGCCGGGTTCCTGACCGTGATCAGGCCCTTGGTGACCGGGGTGGGCTGCCAGGTGGTGCCGGCGTCGTAGGAGACCGAGATCCGGAGGGACTTCAGGCCCGCGCCGGACGCGGGGCCCTGGACCGTCACCGGGTAGGTCGACGGGCGGTCCGCGGGGACCGTGCCGTCCTTGTCCACCGGGGCGCCGAAGCGGACCGTGGAGAGCGGGGTGCGGGTCTCTCCGGCCGTCGGGGACTGGGCGCTGCGGAAGGTCCAGGAGGCATCGATCCGGGTGCCGGCTGCGGTGACGTCCGGGCCGCGGACGGCCGAGGTGGTCAGGGTGTACTCGGCGTCCTCCGAGCCGACGCCGTAGCTGTCCCAGCCCGCCAGCAGGTCCTCCTTCTCACCGATCTTCGTGGTGCCCTGGTACAGCTCCGTCCGCACGGACGAGAAGGCGTAGTAGCCGTAGCGGGCATTGCCCCGGCCGTCGGAGAAGAGCGGTACCACGGCCTTGAGCCGGTTCCCCGTCCGGAAGACACCGCTCTGCTCGTTCATCAGCGGGGCGTGCACGGCGGAGCCGAAGACCGTGCGGTGGCTGGTGCCCGGGCGGTAGTCCCGCTCCGGCGCGATGTGGGTGATCTCGTCCCGGCCCTGGGCGGAGACCTGCGAGGCCGCGAGGGACCAGAGACTGCTCTTCCCCTCGGACGCCAGGTAGTGGGTCCGGGAGCCCGGCAGGGCGAAGGTGTGCGCCGCGGAGAAGTCGAAGCGCTCCGGGCCGGCCAGGACCCTGGTCCGGCCGGTCTTGCCGGGGACGGAGGCGCCGACGGCCGCGGTGGTGCGGGCGAAGTCGCCGGCGTCGAACTTCTTCGTATGGCCGGTGAAGAGCCGTTTGACGTCACCGCCCGCGGCGACGCTGTACTGGGTCGAGGCGTCGCGCTCCCACTGGGCGTAGAAGCTGTCCCGGAGCGGCACCCCGGTGGGCTGGTCCGGGCCGAGTTGCGCGACGCGGAAGCCCTCGAAGGTCGAGCCCTGGAAACTGCCGGTCAGGATCCGGTCGCCGCTGCCGATGGCGAAGGTGGCGCCGGCTCCGGTGATCGTGGCCCGGGGGTCGGCGACGGTCAGCGCGACGGGCTTGGTGCGGCGGGCGTCCACGGTGACGGTGGTGTTCCCGGTCAGCTCCACCTTGGGGTGGAGCAGCCGGTCGCTGTCCCCCGAGTCGTGGTAGAGCTCCGCGCGGAAGGCGTAGTTCCCCTTCGGCAGCCGGTGCGTCACGGTGCTCCGGCCGCCTTCGTCGTTGATCTCGGCGCGGGTCTCGCCGGAGAGCTGGAGCAGATGGGTGTAGAAGTTGGTGCTGGGCAGGCCGTCCCGGCCCAGGTAGTCGAGGGTCAGTTCGTACGACTCGACCTCACGCTCCACGGAGGCCGTGGAGCGCACGCTCGTACCGCCGCCGGTCGCGGTGACGACCGCGGTGTAGACGCCGTTGATGTCCCCGCCGATCCGGGTGTCCGCGGTGAAGGGCACCGTGGCGGTGCCGCCCGCCGGGACGGTGACCTTGTTCGCGGCGAGGGTGAAGAAGCCCGCGGGCGCGGGGTTGCCCCGCGGGTCGAGGGCCTTTACCGCCAGGTCCAGGACGATCTCCTGGGTGCCGAGGTTGCGGTAGGTGAACTGCTTGGTGACCGGCTGGTCGTCGGTGTGCGGCCACAGTTGCCGGCCGAAGGAGACGGTGGTCTCGTCGGCGACCACGGTCTGTTCGATCGCGCGGTCGACGGCGATCCGGCCGGTGCCCTGCTGGAACACGGTGTGGCCGCCGTCCACGGCGGACGCCGTCAGCGCGGCCTTGAGGCGCTCTCCGGACCAGGCGGGGTTCCGCTGCTTGAGCAGTGCGGCGGCGCCCGCCGCGTGCGGGGCGGCCATGGACGTACCGGATATGGAGACATAGCCGGCCGGATTCTCACCGAACTGGAGGGCGATGGCGCTGCCGGGGGCGGAGGCGGCGGTGATGCCGACGCCGGGCGCGGTGACGTCCGGTTTGACGGTGCCGTCGTGGAGCGGGCCCGTACTGGAGAAGTGGGCGAGCTTGTCGGCGTCGTCCACCGCGCCGACGGTGAGGGCGGCCGCGGCGCTGCCCGGGGAGCCGACGGAGCCGGAGCGCGGCCCTTCGTTGCCCGCGGAGACGGCGAACAGGACGCCCTTCTCCTTGGTCACCCGGTTGATATGGGCTTCCAGCGGGTCGATCTCGGGGGTGTCCCCGCTGCCGAAGCTCATATTGACGATATCGGCGCCCTGGGCGACCGCCCAGTCGACGGCGGCGATGGTCCCCGACTCCAGACTGCCGTAGTCGCCCAGGACCTTGCCGTTGAGGATCTTCGCGCCGGGGGCGACACCCTTGTACGTACCGCCGGACTTGGCACCGGTTCCGGCGATGGTCGAGGCGATGTGCGTGCCGTGGCCGATCCGGTCCTCGGCATCCGGGGAGGAGGTGAAGTTCGCCGACCCGATCACCTGGTTCACCAGATCCGGGTGGGTCTCGTCGACGCCGGTGTCCAGGACCGCGACGACGACGCCCTTGCCGTCGTATCCGGCCTGCCAGGCCTTCGGGGCGCCGATGCGGACCGTGCCGGTGTCCAGGGTGGAGGTGCGCACCGCGTCCAGCCAGACCCGCTCGATACCGGGGGCGGTACCGGCGGCCCGGGCGGTCCCGGCCGCGGATCCGGAGCCGGTGGTGAGGGCCGTCCACAGTCCGCCCGGGTCCTTCCGGGGCAGCGTCACGGCGTCCGCGTTGATGGACGGCAGCGTGCGCTGGACCTTCGCGTCGGCCCTGACTCCCTGACGGGCGGCGGCCGCTGACGCACCCTCGTACTCGACGATGACCTTGAGTCCGTCGCGGTAGGCGCGCAGGCTCTCGGGGGCGGCGAGCCCGGTGACGTCGAAGAGCCGCCGGTCCAGGACGCCCCGGGCGATCAGCTTCTGTGCGTCGGCGGGGACGGCGTAGGTACGCCCCCGCTCGGTCCGGCTCCGTACGGCGATCTTCTCGCGGCCGGGCCCGTGGTCGACGGAGACGACCCGGTCCCTGCTGTCGAGTCCGATGCGGTCACCGGTGATCAGTGTGACCCACCGGAGCCCGGCGGCCGTAGCGGCGGTGCCGGTGCCGCCCTCGGCGGCGCCGGTTTCGGCGACCGCCGTGGCGCCGGTCGCTCCGGCGACCAGCGCGGCCGCCACGAGGGCCGTGGTGACGGTCGTCGCACCACGCCCTCGTCGTTTGCTGGAGAACAAGATGACTCCCTGTTCGCGGGGTTCGGGGGGTGGAAGAACGGGAGCGCGGCCCCGCCTCCGGCTCCTGGGCGTGAAGAGAAGGGAGATCGAACTTCCGTTGCCCCGGGTCCTCTTGATGGCCGGAACTCGCCCCTCGGGTACGTCCGGCCCGCCGCGTACGCGGGGTGTCCGGCGGGGCTCGGGAGCCGGCCGGCCCGGAACCGCCCCGCCGGCCGGCCGCGTATGACAGGTGTCCGCGACGATGCCGCGGGGGTGGCGGCGAGGTATCGGAGGAGCGGCGGTCTCAGGGCGTGCCGTACCCGGTCGCGGCCACGGCAAGAACGCCGGTACGGCAGGAACGCCGGTACGGCAAGAACCTCGGTACGGCAAGAACGCCGGTACGGCAAGAACGCGGGCACGCCGAGACAGCGGGCACGGCAGCGGACTTCCCCTCGGCGGAAGCCCGTCTTCACGCGTTTTGGGATGCTCCGGACGGGTGCGGCATCAGCCTCGCTTCACCCGGCTCCGAGCCGCCGGACCGCGGGGGTGGCGGCGGCGGGCCGGGACCACGCCCGGCCGCCCCGGAGCATGATGTGACCCCGCGTCAGGACTCGTCGGTCGAGGCCCGGACGACCAGCTGCGGAGCGAAGCGCTCTATCCGCTCCACCCTTTCCCTGGCGGGCGCCTGAAGCAGCGTCAGACCACGCTCCGCCATCTCCGACAGCGGGTGGCGGATCGATGTGATGGGCGGGTCGAGGAGCTTGAGCATCTCGGTATCGTCGAAGCCGGTGACCGCGATCTGGCGGGGGACGGCGACCGACGAGCGGTGCAGCGTGCTCACCAGGCCCACGGCGAGGACGTCCGCGCCGCAGACGACCGCGTCGATCCGGTCGCGCTGTTCGATGATGCGGCGCGCCGCCGTCCGTCCCCCGTCGGTGGAGAAGCCGGGCAGCAGGATGGTGGTCGCGCCGGGGCCCTGGATCTCGGTGAAGGCCGCCACCCGCTCGGCACCCGAGGACGACGCCTGGTCGGCGACCAGGGCGATACCGCGGCGCCCGATGCCCTCCAGATGGTCGACGAGCAGCCGGACCGCGGAGGCGTTGTCGAGGGTGACGGCCACGGTGCCGGAGCCCTTCGCCCAGCGGTCGAAGAGGACCACGGGACGGCGGCCCGCCGCGTCGCGGACGGCCGGGCCGGAGGCGCCGGCCGATACCGGGACGACGAACAGTCCGTCCACCCGGCCGCTGAGCAGGGTGTCGATCTGCTCGGCCTCGATGGCGGTGTCGTTCGCCGCGTCGGTGACCACAAGCGTGCCGCCCATGGCACGCACCTGCTGCGCGATGGCGTCGGCGAGTTGGACGAAATACGGGTTCGCCAGCGTGGGCACGACCACGCCGATGGTTCCGGTCGCGCCGGTGCGCAGCGCCCGGGCCGAATGGTTCGGCTGGTAGCCGAGCCGGTCCGCGGCCTCTTCGACGCGGCGCGCAAGCTCCGGATCGACATTGCGCGGGGTCCCGGCGAGGACCCGCGAGGCAGTCGCGCGGGAGACGCCGGCGGCCTCGGCCACATCGACGAGTCGGGGAGCTGTCACGTAGGTGTCCTTCACGGTCGGTGGACGGGGTGTGCCGCGGAGGGCGGGGCGAACAAGCAGCACGAGGCTACTTGACGGCACGGGAACCCTGGTACAGCATGTCGGAAATCGATCTCCCAAGGAGTCCACATGTCGCCCATCACCGTCGTCGGTTCGGTGAACCGCGACTTCGTCCTGACCGTGCGGGACCTCCCGCACCCCGGCGAAACGGTGCTCGCGCGGCGCTTCGTGGAGGGGGTCGGCGGCAAGGGGGCCAACCAGGCCGTCGCCGCCGCCCGCCTCGGATCACGGGTGCGGCTGGTCGCCAGGGTCGGCCCGGACGGAGCCGCCATCCTCGACGCGCTCGCGGCCGAGGGCGTGGACGTCGACGACGTACGGTCGGACGAGCGGGCCACGACCGGGATCGCCGCGGTGGTCGTCGACGAGGGCGGTGAGAACACCATCGTCGTGAACCCGGGGGCCAATGCCGATCTGGCGATGCAGGACCTGCCGGCCCGGCTCGTCCGCTCACCGGGCGAGGTCGTCGTCGTCCAGAACGAGATCTCGCCCGAGGTCGTCGAGCTGGCGGTCCTGCGGGCCGCCGAACAGGGCGGGATCGTCGTCCTCAACCCGGCCCCCGCCCGTCCGGTCGACGACCGGGTCCTGGCCGCGGTCGACGTCCTGGTCCCCAACCGCGGCGAGCTGGCCACCCTCCTCGGCACCGAACCGCCCGCGACCGTCGACGAGGCCCGCGAAATGCTGCGGCGCGCCGGGCTGCCCTGCCGGGCCGTCGTGGTGACGCTCGGGGCGGACGGTGCCGTACTGAAGGAGGCGCACGGCCCGGACACCACGCATATCCCGGCACCGGTCGTCGACGCCGTCGACACCGTGGGGGCCGGAGACACCTTCTGCGGCGCCCTCGCGGACGCCCTCGCCCGGGGCACCGCCCTGCCGGCCGCGGTCGAGCGTGCCGTACGAGCCGCTTCGTACGCCGCCACCGGCCTCGGTGCCCAGACCTCCATGCCGTACGCGGAACAGCTCGACGCGCCCGCGGTCACCTCTGCTTCCTGACACCCGGGACACCCACCAGCACTACGGAGAACCACCCATGCGGAACCTCAAGATCGGCGTGTTCGAGAACGCGCAGACCAATGCGAGCGGCACGGCCACCTGGCGTCACCCCGACAGCCGGCGGCACCTCTTCGACACCCTTGAGTACTGGCGCGACCTCGCGGCCGTCTGCGAGGACGCCAAGCTGGACTTCCTGTTCCTCGCCGACGCGTGGGGCTGGTCCGAGATCGACGGGACCCGTCCGGCCATCGCCACGGAGGAGACCCTCGACCTGCCGCGGCTCGACCCGGTGGTCGTGGCGTCGGCGCTGCTCTCCACGACGACGCATCTGGGCCTGGTGATGACGGGCTCCGTGCTGGTGGAGCCCCCGTACGCGTTCGCCCGCCGGATGGCCACCCTCGACCAGCTGTCGGGCGGCCGGATCGGCTGGAACGTGGTGACCACGGGCACGGCCGACACCGCGGTCAAGGCGTTCGGCATGGAGATGGTGGCCCACGACGACCGCTACCGGATGGCCGAGGACTTCCTGGAGCTGGTCTACAAGTACTGGGAGGGCGCCTGGGAGCCGGACGCCCTGGAGAAGGACAAGGACGGCAGGTTCGCCGACCCGGCCAAGGTCCACCTGGTCAGCCACAAGGGCCCGTTCTTCCGCTCCGAGGGGTACGGCAACACCGCCCGGTCCCCGCAGGGCACGCCCGTACTGTTCCAGGCCGGGGCGTCGCCCGCCGGGCGCCGGGTCGGCGGCCGGCACGGCGAGTGCATGTTCGTGGGCAGCGGTACGGCGCAGCAGCTGGCCGGGCACACCTCGTCCATCCGCGAGGAGGCCGTCAAGGCGGGCCGCCGGGCCGACGACGTCAAGGTGATGTCGGCGTTCTCCTGTGTCGTCGGCGCGACGACCCAGGACGCCGAGCGGCGCTACCAGCGGATCCTCGACGCCCAGCGGCCCGAGGTGACCGTCGCCAGCTACGCCATGTTCACCGGGCTCGACCTGTCGTCGTACGCGCCGGAGACGCCGATGGCCGAACTCTCCACCGAGCTGTCGCAGACCCAGGTGGCCCGCTTCGCCGGCAAGACGGTCGGCGACGTACTCGCCGACTGGCACACTCACGGTGTCGGTGCCCGGCCCGTCGTCGGCACCGCCGAGGAGATAGCCGACGAGATCTGTGCCCTCGCGGAAGGCGCCGACCTCGACGGGTTCCTGCTCTCCCCGACGGTTCAGCCCACGTCGACGACGGACTTCGTGGAGTCGGTGCTGCCGATCCTGCGGGCCCGCGGGGTCTTCCGCGGGGAGTACACGGAGGGCGAGAGCCTGCGCGAGCGCCTGACCGGGGCGACCGGCCGCGCCCTGCCGGACAGCCACCCCGCGGCGCGCTTCCGCCACTGAGGGCCGCGGCCCTTCCCGCCCCGGGAATCCGGCCCGATCCGATCCGGCCCGATCCGGTCAGGTCCGATCCGGTCAGGCCCGATCCGGCCCCGAGAACAGAATCCGCGACGAGAGGATGTCGAAGACCATGGCCACGTCTGCCCACCATCTGCCGGAGGCGGCCGCGCCGGCGCAACTGGACGCGGCGACGCTGCGACAGGCGTTCGGGGCCTACCCGACCGGTGTCGTCGCGATGGGCGCGCTGCGCGGGGACGAGCCGGTCGGGTTCGCGGCCAGCTCGTTCGTCTCCATCTCGCTCGAACCGCCGATGGCGGCGGTCAGTGTGGCCCGCACCTCGACCACCTGGCCGCGCCTGGTGGGGGCGCCCGTGCTGGGGCTGAGTGTGCTCAGCCACGGCCAGGGCACGCTGTGCCGGCGGCTGGCGTCCCGGGACGGCAAGCGTTTCGACGGCGTCGGCTGGCGGGCGACGCCCGAGGGCGCCGTGCTGATCGACGACGCGGCGCTCTGGCTGACGGCCCGGGTGAACGCGGTGTACGACGGCGGCGATCACGAGATCGTGCTGATGGAGCTGCTGACGGCCGAACTGTTCTCCGGTGTGGAGCCGCTCGTCTTCCACACCAGCCAGTTCCGGGAGCTGATCCCTCATGGCTGACGGCTCCGCGGACCGCGCGCGGCTCTCGGGCGCGGTGGTGCGCGGTGCCGGACGGGGCCGGCTGCTCGGATTCCCCACGGCGAACGTCGCGGCCGGGCCCGGCTCACGGATCCCCGCTCCGGGGATCTACAGCGGCTGGCTGGTCCGCAGTTCGACCGGTGCCGTCCACCCCGGGACGATCAGCATCGGATCGAATCCGACCTTCTGCGACACCACGGAAGTACATATCGAGGTCCACTGCCACGACATGTCGGACGAGCTCTACGGAGAGCACGTCGGACTCTGGTTCGTGGCGAGGATCAGGGACACGGTGAAGTTCGCTTCACCCGGAGAACTGGTACGCGCCGCCCGGCAGGACGTCCGGCGGTCGGAGGCACTGCTCGCCTCCGGCCGCGGGCGCCGCGTCCTCTCCGGTGCGCTCGCCGCGCACCGGAACACCGCCTCGGTCTGAGGCACCACTCCCCGCACGGGCCCGGCAGGCGCTGCCGGCCTCCCTGCGGTCATGACCGGCCCGGTCCGGGCCGACGCCCCCCACACCAGCATTGCTCCGAACGAACAAAGGTGTGAGTTATGAGCGCATTCGAGTGGCTGAACGAGCAGTTCAGCTTTTTCGGCCTGCCCGTCTACTGGTCCGACTTCCTCGGCAACATCCTGGCGCTCGCCACGGTGATGCTGGCGCTGCGGCGGCTGCTGATCGCCTGGCCGGTGCAGATCCTCGGGTCGGTGCTGCTGCTGATCGCGAGCCTGAACGTCGACCTCGGCGGCAATGCCGCACGGCAGATTGTGATCATAGCATCGGCCACTTGGGGCTGGGCGACGTGGAAGCGCAGCCGGGAGAAGGAAGGCGCCATCAACGTCCGCTGGGCGTCGTGGCAGGAGCGGGTGGTGCTGCTGGTCGCCATGGTCGCCGGAACCCTGGCGTTCGGCGGGCTGCTGAAGGCGACCGACGCGTCGTTCTACCCGGGGGCCCCGCTGTGGATGGTGATGGCGGACGCGTGGATCTTCGTGGGCTCGATTCTGGCGATGTACTCCCAGGCCCGGCGGTATGTGGAGTTCTGGTTCGCCTGGCTGGCGGTCGACCTGGTCGGAGTGCCGCTCGCCATCCACTCGGAGCTGTACTTCTCCGGAATCGTCTACGCGATCTTCTTCGTCATGGTCGTCATCGGGATCCGCGACTGGGCGTCCCGCAGCAAGACTCAGGAGATCGCGTCGCCGCTGGAGTCGGCCGTGGCCGTCGAGGGCCGGGGCGACGGCGCGGCGGCCGGTGAGCCGGCCGTGCGGCGTCCGGGGTCCGGGGCCGCGCGGGGACCGGGCGCCGAGGCGGCGCGGGGGCCCGGGGCGGCGTCCGACTGAACCGGCGGCCGGACGTCCGTTCCGTCACCGTACTGCCGCCGCGCTCCGTCCCTCACCGGGCGGGGCGCGGCGGCGTCCGCGGGCCGGTCCGGGGCCGGGCGCCGGACCTCGTACGGCCGCGGCGCGGCGGCCCGGTTCCGGCCGGGCCGGTCATCGGCACCCGGTGGCCGCCGCCGGACGAGCACTCCCACTCCGGGGTGTCCGCCGTGAGCGCCGCGTGGTAACCGAGACCGTGGTCGGGGCAGACCGGCCAGACCGTCCAATAACGGTCCATCAGATAGCCCTGTACGGCATCCGCCGTCTCCACCACGAGGTCCGGTTCGCGGACGGCCCGGATCGTGGTGTTGCCGACCTGGGTGGAACCGGTCGGCTCCCACGCGTCGGGCGGGGTGGACGACAGCGACTCCACGATCGCGAGCCCGGTCTCGCGTTCCGCCCGGTCGAGGAAGAGGCGTGCCCAGCGGGACGCCAGAGCGATACGCCGCTCCTGCACCAGCGGCGCCAGCCGCTCCGGCGGGAGTTCGCCGTTGCCGGTGAAGGTCTCCCAGAGGAATGCGAGGAAGTCGTTCGACTCCTCGGCCTCGCCCGGTTCGAGCCACAGCGGCTCGCACACATCCCGGGTCCAGGCCAGGAAGGCCGGGTCGGTCAGGCGGTCGAAGGCGGGGGCGGGCGGCATCGGGACTGCTGAACTCCTTGTCCGGGCGCCGGGATCGGCGCTTCGTCACCTCTCGGACCAGTATCCGGGGCCGCGACGGGGGCGGGGCAGGCGCCCGGTCACTCGCCGGTGCGCCGGGTGAACCGGTGCGCGGTGAAGGCGGCGGCACCCAACAGGACCGGTACCCACCAGACGAAGGCGGCCAGGACATCGCCACCGGCCGGGGTGCCGGTCAGCAGCGCCCGTACCGCATCGACCACCGGAGTGAAGGGCTGGTGGTCGACAAAGGCCCGCAGCGGACCCGGCATGGTCTCGGAAGGAACCAGGGCACTGCTGGCGTACGGCAGGAAGACCAGCACCATGGCATAGCCGCCGGCCGCCTCGACGCCCGCCGAGACCACTCCGATCAGTGCTGCCAGCCAGGCGACGGCGCAGGCGAAGACCAGCAGGAGCGCGCCCGCCGTGAGCCACTCGGCCGCGGACGCCTCCGGCCGGAAGCCGACCAGCAGTCCGGTACCGGTCACCAGCACCACGGCGAGGGCATTGCGGAGTACGGCGGATACGACGTGTCCGACGAGTACCGCCGCGCCGAACACCGGCATCGTCCGGAACCGTTCGACCAGGCCGTTCCGCAGGTCGTCGGCGACGCCGACGGCGGTCGACGAGGCACTGAACGCCACGGAGAGCACGATGACTCCGGAGATCAGATAGTTCGCGTAGCCGGGTCCGCCGGTGTCGACGGCACCGCCGAGGAGATAGCGGAACAGCAGCAGAAGCATGACCGGCAGCACGACGGCCTGGACGAGTTCATCGGTGCTCCTGGTCAGATGCCGCAGGCTGCGGCGGGTCAGAATCCAGCAGTGGGCGACGGCTGAAGCGAAGCCGGCGCGGTCGTGGACGGCGGCGGTGGCAGTCCGGTTCATGACCGGCCGCCCGGGCGGCCCGCGCCGGTCAGTTCGGCGAAGACATCGTCGAGGCTGGGCCGGAGCAGCGCCATGGAGACGACCTCGGCCCCGTGCGCGGCTGCCCGGTTCAGCAGCCGCAGGACGTCCGCGGCACCGTCGACCGGGACACTGACGGTGCCCCCGGTCCACCGTACGCCGCCGGTGAACAGCCCATGGGCCAGCGGTAGATCGGCCGGCGCGAAGGACAGCTCCAGCCGTTCGGCGCCGATCCGGCCCTTCAGCCCGTCGGCCGTGCCCTCGGCGACCACCCGGCCGCCGTCGATGACCGCGATCCGGTGCGCCAGCCGGTCGGCCTCCTCCAGATACTGGGTGGTCAGCAGGGTGGTCGTACCCCGTGCCAGCAGTCCGCGGATGGTCTCCCACAGCGCGGCGCGGGCCGTGGGGTCGAGCCCGGTGGTGGGCTCGTCGAGAAAGAGCACCGACGGCCGGGCGACCAGCCCGGCGGCCAGGTCGAGCCGGCGGCGCATTCCGCCGGAGTACGTCCTGACGGGCCGCCGGGCGGCGCCTTCCAGCCCGAACTCCGCCAGCAGTTCGGCGGCGCGGCGCCGGGCGGGCCGGGCCCGGAGACCGGTCAGCCGCCCCATCATCTCCAGGTTCTCCTCGCCAGTGAGCAGTTCGTCCACGGCGGCGGACTGGCCGGTGACTCCGATCATCCGGCGTACGGCCCCTGGCTCCCGGGCGACGTCGTGGCCCTCGACCAGGGCCGTACCGCCGTCGGGCGCCAGCAGGGTGGTGAGGATCCGCACCGTGGTGGTCTTGCCCGCGCCGTTCGGCCCCAGCAGGGCGAGCATCGTTCCCCGTTCGACGCACAGATCGACCGATTCCAGCACCGGGACGGCGCCGAACGACTTGCGCAGGCCCTTCACCTGGATCGCATAACTGACGGCCATGCCGACACAACTCCCCCATGCAGCAGGAATCCGAAACCGTATATGACGTAAACTCAGATATAAGCGATACCGGGTTTCCACCGACACTGTCAACCCGATCACGGAGAGCGATGAGCACGAACCGCAAGACCAAGGAGAGCCGGGCCAAGGCCCTGGAAGCGATGTGGGGAAGCGAGCCCGGTCGCTCCGCACGGGGTCCCAAGAGAGGGCTCTCGGTGGAGAAAATCGCCTCCACGGCCATCGAAATCGCCGACGAGGAGGGGCTCGACGGCATCTCGATGCAACAGGTGGCCGGCCGGCTCGGCTATACCGCCATGTCGCTCTACCGCTATGTGCCGGGCAAGGAACAGCTCGTCGACATCGTGTACGACCGGGCGCTCGGCGAACCGCCCGGCCGGAACCCGGACGGCACCGCGGCGGCGCGGGGCGGGCCCGCGGACGGGACGGGCTGGCGGGCCGGGGTCTACCGCTGGGTGCGGGCGATGCTGGGGGTTTACCACCGCCACCCCTGGCTGCTGGACGTCACCATCAGCTCGCCGCCGCTCGGGCCCAACCAGCTGACCTGGCTGGACGCACTGCTCCAGGAGGTCTCGGACATCGGCCTGGAGGACGACGAGATGATGTACCTGGTGATGTTCGTCGCCGGTGCCGTACGCGATCTGGCCCGGACCTCCAGGGAGCTAGCGCAGGCTCCGGACCGGACCGGGGTGTCCGTCGAGGAGATGGGCGAGAACTATGCGCGCGCCATGCGGGAAGTCATGGACGGCGACCGCTTTCCCGCGCTGTCGCGCCTGGTCGCGGCGGGGATCTTCGAACCGGCCGACACCGCGTACAACGACATAGCGCCCAGTCTGGACTTCGGCCTGCGCAGGCTGCTGGACGGGGTGGAGGGCCATGTACGGTCGGCCCGCCGGGCGGCGGGGGCCTGACGGCGGCCGTACGGGCAGATCCGTGACCGTGGCCGTGGCCACGGGACGAAAAAGGGCCGGGCCCGCGATGCGACGAGCATCGCGGGCCCGGCCGGTGCGGCGCCGTCCGTGGCCCGTACCCCGGAGGCAACGGTGCCGGGGGGCGATACCGGCGTCCGCCGGGGCGGTCGTTTCACCACGGCCGCCCCGTGCCCCGCCCGGCTCAGCCGAGGGCGCGCACCGCCTGGTAGTACGTCCACGCCGTGCCGTTGCAGGTGGTCTTCTTGGCGCCGCTGTACGCCCCGCAGACCCGCTTCAGGTCCTCGTAGAAGGCGCTGTCCAGCCGTGCCTTGTTGGTGGGGAACTGACCGGCCGCCTTGTAGTTGCGGTAGCCGAAGTCATGGCGGGCACAGGAGTTCTGGAAGGGGAAGCCGAAGGGGTTGTCCGGCGAGCTGGAGCAGTAGTCGGTGGACCAGTCGAAGCCGTACGCGGCCCAGGCTGCCTGGTTGTTGCGGGCGGCGGCCCAGGAGTTGTAGCTGCTCGCGCTGGTCTGCGTCCACTGGGAGAGGATCTGCGGCTTGTCCGCCGGAGCGGCACTGGCGGGGCTCGCCAGCACGGTACCGGCCAGCACGGCCGATGCCGCTGTGGCGAGGGTGGCCGAGAGCATGCGACGCATGGGTGTCCTTTCACAGAGCCGCCGCGGCGGTCGCGCGGCGGGTCGGGACAGGGACCCCGGCCCACCGGAGGTGGGGGGCGAGGGCGGAGGTGCGCGGACCGGCCCGGTCCGGGGGTCCGCAACGGAAGTTCCTGCTCCGGAAATACCCCCCGGGGAAAGTCATTACGGCTCCCCCGGGGAACCCACCGCGCGAACACCCCGCCGCTCCGCCTCGGTTGCACTCCGCAGCGGCGCGTGGCCGGACGGACTACGCGTCAGGGACCGTTACGGCCCTGCCCGTTGCCCCGCCCGTGGTGACACCCTCGGTGACGTCTTCCCGGCGCCGTCACGCTACGGTCACCGGGAACGCGTGCCCACCCCTACGCCCGGTGCCGACCCCCCCTCATTCGGACCCCGGTCGGTCGCTCCTCGTTCCGGAGCCCGGTCCGTCACCACTCGTTCGGGGCCGGCCCGTCAACCGTCGTTCGGGGACCGGCCCGTCACCCGTCATTCGGGCCCGGCCCGTCCCTCCGCGGCGCGTGGCTCAGTAGTTCCGCCACTCGTGGCGGGTGTATTCGAGGACCACCGGGTCCATCAGGGTGCTGGCCCGTACGTCACGGGGCCGCCGGTCGACGGGGAAGACGGTCGACGCCTTGAGGACGGCGGTGTCGAGGAAGCGCAGCCGCGGCACGTCGGCGGCGAGCCGGAGTTCGGGGGCGGGGGCCTGCCGGCCGCGGCCGGCCAGGACGAAGCCCCAGTTGCCGAAGCTCGGCACGTCCACCTGGTAGGGCGTGGTCGCATAGCCGGCTTCGGCGATGGTCTCGACGATGGACCAGTACGTCTTGGGGGCGAAGAAGGGCGAACCGCCCTGCACCAGGATCTGCGCTCCGGGGTTCAGGACCCGGCCGAGCAGATGGTAGAACTCCACGCTGTAGAGCTTGGCGAGCGACGCCGTATCGGGGTCCGGGAAGTCGATCAGCACGGCGTCGTAGCGCTGCCGCGCGTCCCGCAGCCAGTTGAAGGCGTCGGCGTTGACCGCGGTCACCCGGGGGTCCTCCAGGGCACCGCCGTTGAGCGCGCGCAGGGGGGCGTACGTCCGGGCCAGTCTGGTCACCGCCGGGTCGAGATCGACGAGGGTGACCTTCCGTACGTCGTCGTAGCGCAGGACCTCGCGCAGCGCGAGCGCGTCCCCGCCACCGAGGATCAGTACCGACGAACGCCGTCCCGCCATCGCCGGGTGGACCAGGCTCTCGTGGTAGCGGTACTCGTCGACGGAGGAGAACTGGAGGTCCCCGTTGAGGAAGAGCCGCAGATCGGGCGAGCCGGTGAAGGCCGTGGACCGGGTCAGGACGATGTCCTGGTACGGGGTGGTCTCGGCGTGCACGATGGGGTCGCGGTACAACTGCTGCCGGGCGGTGACCTCGATGTCGTCGGCGAGGACGTAGACCGTACCCAGTACGGCGAGTACGGCGGCCATCCCGCCGATCAGCCCGGCCCGCACGATCCGCCGGGTCTCCTTGCGGAAGATCCACAGGACCACGATCACCCCGGCGACCGCATTGACCGCCCCCACCACCAGGGCGCCCTTCAGCTGGCCGAAGGCCGGCAGCAGGAAGAGGGGGAAGGCCAGCCCGCCGATCAGGGCGCCGATGTAGTCGACGGCGAACATATCGGCGACCGCGCTGCCCGCCTCCTGGCGGCGGATGCGCTGGAGCAGCGTCATCAGCAGCGGGATCTCGGCGCCGATCAGCAGCCCCACCAGGAAGGAGACCACGATCATGGCGGGCATGTAGATGCGCAGCCAGGCGAAGCAGACGTACAGGATCAGTACCGACAGTCCGCCGACGAGCGCCAGGGCCCCTTCGACGAGGGCGAAGCTGCCGACCGCCCGCTTCTGGAGCGGTTTGGCGGCCAGGGACCCGATGCCCATGGCGAAGACCATGACGGAGATGACCACGGAGGTCTGCATCACGGAGTTGCCGATGAGGTAGCTGCCGAGTGCGGTGAGCGCGAGTTCGTAGATCAGTCCGCAGGCCGCGCAGATGAACACGGCCAGCATCAGCAGGAACCGCGCACCCCGGGAGACCGGGATGCGCATCGGCTCTTCCGCGGCGGCCGGGGTGGCGCGCTCCTCCGTGGTGGTACTCATCGGGGGCCCGGTCGCGGGGTCAGGAGACCGCGGCGCCGACCATGAAGGCCGCGCCGAGGTAGGTGGCGGCCATCACCCAGGCGGCGGGGTGGGGTCGGTCGCCGTTGTCCTCCAGGGCCGCGGCGCCGAGCTTGCCGGGCGTCAGCAGTCCGACGATCAGTGAGATGACCGTCATCACGATCACGCCCGCGAATCCGTACAGCAGGGTGCTGGCCAGTCCGTAGCCGAGGCCCTGCTCGGATTCGCTGGCCCGGATGGACTCCTCGATGACCAGGCCGATGGCCAGGGTCTGGCCGGCCAGCAGCACGGCCGCACCGCGGTTGCGCTCCGACCACACGACATGGAAGAGCTTGCCGGGGGTGACCAGGTCGAGGGCGATGAAACCGGCCGCCATCACGACGAAGCCGACGAGTCCGTAGAGCAGGGCGGTGCCTGCCGACTCGAATATCTCTGCCACGGGGATGCCTTTCGGGGACGGTTGAGGACTCGGGGTTACGGGCTCGGGTACTGCGGCGGGACGACGGGTTCGGGAACGGTTCCGGGAACGGCTTCGTGAACGGTTTCGCGGCCGGGGGTCACTTGCCGGAGCCGGGGCCGCCGCCGCGGAAGCTCTGGGTCGCCGGGTCGGGCCACGACGAGGTCCGGAGGTGGTGGTTCCAGCGCGAGTAGCCGGAGCGGTAGTCCACGATCTCGATCAGGCTGCCGCGGGGCTGCTTGGTCACCGCGACGATGTCGTCGTCGTACCGGAGGTAGACCGTGTTCTCGGCGGAGGTGCGGTCGCGGGACGCGGTGTTGTTGTGGATCTCGTCGGCGACCGTGCCCGGCTCGTCGACCGGGTCCAGGTAGCCGGAGGGGGACGGGGTGTACTCGCTGCCGATCCACAGGCGCGGCACGTCGTTGTACCGGGTCCCCTCGTCGTCGTCGCTGGAGCAGGCGGTGAGCGCTGCCCCGGCGAGGAGTATCGCGCTGATACGTCGGGCGGTCTTCATCGGGCCTCCAGCCGGGTGTGCGTCGCCACGATCCGGCGGCTCTGCGGGTAGGTGTGCCAGGTACGCCAGTTGAGCCCGGGGCGGCCGGGTTCGCGGGTGTCGTGGCCCCCGGGGCCGGCGTCGACGGTCAGGGCCGTCACCGCTTCGAGATCGCCGGGGAAGACGCCGTACAGGGCATGGGGATGGGTATCGGCGCGGTGCACGACTTCGGCCACCCGCCGGGTGAACTCCTCGGGGGTGCAGTCGTACACCTGGGCGCGGAAACGATACTGCCAGCCGTCGAGCTCGCGGACGGTGTCGGGCAGACCGCCCGCGCCACCGGGCAGGCAGGCCACGGTCTCGGCCACCGGGCCGGCGAAGACCTGGTGCGAGGCGCCCAGCAGCCGGAGCTGGACGGCGAGCCCCCCGATGGTCAGATCACGGACGGCCAGGGCCGCCATCGGTGGATGTCCGAGGGCGAAGGAGAGCTGGTCGGCATCGGTGTCCTGGTACGGGGTCGCAAGGGAGCGGGCGCTCATCCGCGGCCGTCCGGACGGCGGCCCCGGGCTCCCGCGGACCGGCCCGGCGGGGCGCTCCCCGCCGCCGCGTCCACAAGAACGGCAGCCTTCTCCCCCACCATCACGCCCCCCGTGCTTCACTACCGCGCAATCTTGCCGCGGAGCATGCTACAACTCGCCGGGAAGACCCCCGCAGGTCGGGTACACGCACTCATTGCGCCGCTGGTCAGCGGGGTGAATCACGTGATCCCGGGGTCAGGTGTCGCCGGGTTCCCGACCGGAGCCGCCCGCTCCGCCGGTGCGGTCACCACCATCACCATCATCACCACTGCCGTCACTGCCGTCACTGCTGTCACCGCTGCTGCTTCCGCCGCTGCCGCCCTGGAGCCGTTCCAGGTCGACGGCCCGGATCCGGATGACGACCACGGCGATCACCGCGGCGACCACGGCGAAGACGGCCGCGGTCACGAACGCCGTGGCGATCCCGTGGGTGAGGACCTCCGCGGCCCAGGGCTCCGGCAGTTGGCCGGAGCGCCGGAACGCGAGCCGCTCGGCCGGGCTCGCCTGGGCCAGGAAGCCGGGGATCAGCCTGCGGGCCTCGTCGGCGCTGGCCGTGCCGAAGACCGTGACCAGGATGGAGAGCCCGAGGGAGCCGCCCACCTGCTGGGAGGCGTTCAGCAGGCCGGAGGCGGCGCCGGATTCGCGCCGGGGCACGCCCGAGACCGCCGTCAGCGTCAGACAGACGAACTGCATGCCCATACCGGCGCTGAACACCAGCATCGGCCCCAGCACGCTACCGGCGTAGGTCGAGTCGACGTCGATCCGAGTCAGCCAGCTCAGCCCGCCGGCGGCCAGCAGGGCACCGCAGACGATGAACGGTTTGGGGCCGTAGCGGGGCAGCAGCCGGGAGGTGAGGGTGGCGGCGATCGCGATCACGGCACTGACGGGCAGGAACGCCAGCCCCGCCATCAGGGGGCTGAAGCCGAGGACGTCCTGGACGTAGAGCGTGAGGAAGAAGAACATGCCGAAGATCGCGGCGGCCAGACAGAGCATGATGGCGTAGGTCCCGGCGCGATTGCGTTCGGCGAACATGTGCAGTGGGGTGATCGGCTGCGGGGAGCGCCGCTCCACCAGCAGGAAGAGCGTGAGCAGAACGACCGCGGCACCGAACGAGGCCAGGGTGAGCCCGTCGCTCCAGCCGTGCTGGGCGGCCCGGATGAAGCCGTACACCAGCGCGACCATGCCGAGGGTCGAGGTGAGCGCCCCGGCGATGTCGAAGTGCCCGGGATGCTTCTCGGACTCCCGGATATGGCGCGGGGTGGCCAGCAGGATCAGCGCCGCGATCGGCACATTGACGAAGAGCACCCAGCGCCAGTCCAGCCATTCGACCAGCATGCCGCCCGCGAGCAGCCCGATCGCCCCGCCGCCCGCGGAGACGGCGGCGAAGACACCGAAGGCCCGGTTCCGCTCGGGTCCCTCACGGAAGGTGGTGGTGATCAGGGCGAGTGCGGTCGGGGAGGCGATGGCTCCGCCGACGCCCTGGAGGGCGCGGGCCGCGAGCAACTGCCCGGCGTCCTGGGAGAGACCGCCGAGCAGGGACGCGACGGCGAAGAGGGCGACACCGGCCATGAACATCCGGCGTCTGCCGAGGATGTCACCGGTCCGCCCGCCGAGCAGCAGCAGCCCGCCGAAGGTGAGGGTGTAGGCGTTGACCACCCAGGACAGATCGGTGGTGGAGAAGTGGAGGTCGCTCTGGATATGCGGCAGGGCGATGTTCACGATGGTGATGTCGAGGACCACCATCAGCTGGCAGGAGGCGATGACGAGGAGGGCGATGCCCTTGCCGTCGCCGCCCGCCCGGGCCGGTGCGTCGGCCGTGGCCTTGGCCCGGGGCGCTCGGGATTCGGGACTGCTCATGATGTGCCGTGCCTCATGACGTACCGTGCCCCCTCGCGGGGAGGGTCGGCCGCGGGTACGGCCGGGCGGCCCGCGGCTCGCGCTCGGAGCGCCGCGTCCACCCATCGACCCTAAGCCCGGCCGCCGGGCCCCACCAGTCGATCACCTCCCGGTTCTCCCGGCCTTCGGGCCCGCGATCCCCTCCCGGTTCCCACGGCTTCGAGGGACGCGCGCCGACCGGTGCGGGACGGCTCCGGCCGGCCCCGGCCGGCTCGGGCGGCCCCGACCGCCCGGCCGCCGGAGCCGCCCGCCGCGGTCAGGGCAGTACCGCGGTCCCGTCCAGCTCGACCAGGGCCTCTTCGTCCCAGAGGCGTACGACACCGATCAGGGCCATCGCCGGATAGTCGCGGCCGGCCAGCCCGCGCCAGATCCGGCCCAGGGCGGGCGCATGGGTGCGATAGGCACCGACGTCCGTGGTGTAGACGGTCACCCGGCACAGATCGGCGGGCCGGCCGCCGGCCGCCGCCAGCGCGGTGAGCAGATTCCCCAGGGCGGTCTCGAACTGCTCGGGCAGGGTCGCGCCCACCACCGTCCCCCGGTCGTCTAGCGCGGTCTGCCCGGCGAGGAACACCAGCCGGGAGCCGGTGGCGGTGACCGCGTGGGAGTAACCGGAAGCGGGCGCGAGCCCGCCGGGGTTGGTCCGGCGCACCGTCATATCCCGCTCCCCGGGCGCTCGTCCGCGCGGTGCCGGGCATACAGCTCCCTGGCGACGACGGTGCGCTGGATCTCGCTGGCTCCCTCGTAGATCCGGGGGGCACGCACCTCGCGGTAGAGGTGTTCCAGGAGATGCCCGCGGCGCAGCGCCCGGGCGCCGTGCAGCTGGACGGCGGTGTCCACGACGAACTGGGCGGTTTCCGTCGCGAACAGCTTGGCCATGGCGGAGCGCCGGGTCACCTCCGGGTCCCCCGCGTCGTAGGCCGCGGCCGCGCTCAGCACCAGCAGCCGGGCGGCCTCGGTGCGGGTGGCCATCTCGGCGACCTGATGGGCGACTGACTGGAGGTCCTTCAGGGGGCCGCCGAAAGCGGTACGGGCGGCGGTGTGGGCGAGGGTCGCGTCCAGGGCGGCGGCCGCCATGCCCACGGCGAAGGCGCCGACGCTGGGGCGGAAGAGGTCGAGGGTCTCCATGGCGAGCCGGAACCCCCGGCCGGGCTCCCCGACGACATCGGCCGGGGTGACCGGGGTGCCGTCGAAGACGAGCCGGCCGACGGGATGCGGCGACAGCATCTCCAGGGCGCTCCCGGAGAGGCCGGGGCGGTCAGCGGGAACCAGGAAGGCGGTAATGCCCCGGGCGCCGGGGCCCTCGGCCGTCCGGGCGAAGACGGTGTAGAAGTCGGCCTCGGGCGCATTGGAGATCCACTGCTTCTCACCGCTCAGCAGCCAGCCCTCACGGCCGGTGCGGGGATCGGGGACCGCGCTCAGTGCCAGTGCCGCGGCATCGGACCCGGCGCCCGGCTCGCTGAGGGCGAAGGCCGCGACGGCCCGGCCCGCCGTCACCTCCGGAAGCCACCGCTCCTGCTGGGCGGGGGTGCCGGCCCGGGCGACCGGCCAGGCGCCGAGCCCCTGAAGGGCGAGCGCGGTCTCCGCCTCGGTGCACCCGTAGGCCAGGGACTCCCGCAGCAGGCACAGCTCCAGCGCCCGCCCGGCTCCCCCGCCTCCGGCCCCGGCCGGAGCCCCGCTCCCGTCCCGCGCTCCACCCACGGCCCGGGCTCCGATCCCGGCTCCGCACCGGGTCCCGTTCCCGGCTCGCGCTTCACTTTCGGCCCGGGCATCGTCCACGGCCCGGCCCGCGGTGCCGTTCCCGGATCCGGCCCGGGCGCCGTCCGCGGCGCGCGCTTCGCTCACGGCCCGGGGCTCACTCCCGCCACCGGCTCGTCCCGCACCGGCCGGCGCGGTGTCCGGCGGTGGGCCGGGTGGGGCGCCCGGCGGCCCGGTGAACATCCTGCTCAGCAGTCCCCGTTCGCCGAGAGCGGCGAGCAAGGGGCGGTTGACCCGGCCGGGTTCGGCGCGGGCGGCCAGCGGCCGCAGCACCCCGACGGCGAGCTCACGCAGCTCGGCACACCAGGCGTTCTGTGCCGGATCGAGCGAGAATACGGGCATCCGTCCCCCATACATCTCATCTATCGCGGACAGTTGACTGTCGTCACCACAACGATACGCTCCCTGCACGACCCCACCACGAGAAGGGGGCGCACCATGGAGCTGACACCCTCGGCTCATCTCGACACCTTTGCGCGTGACCGTCTCCCGCCCGCCGAGCACTGGCCCGACCTCCTGTTCGATCTGCCCGAGCTGGCCTACCCCGACCGGCTCAACTGCGGACGGGAACTCCTCGACCGCACCGTCGAACGCTTCGGCCCCGACCGCCCCGCCTTCCGTACCGCCGACGGCGAGGTCTGGTCCTACGGAGAGCTGAGCGACCGCGTCGACCGGATCACCCGCGTGCTCACGGGGGGCCTCGGGGTGATCCCGGGCCACCGGGTACTGCTGCGCGGCCCCACCACCCCCTGGCTCGCCGCCTGCTGGCTCGCCGTCATGAAGGCGGGTGCGGTCGCCGTGACCGTACTGGCCCAGCACCGGGCCGAGGAGCTGGCCGTCATCGGGGAGCTGGCCCGGGTCAACCACGCCCTGTGCGACGCCCGCTCCCTCGGCGAACTGCGGGCCGCCCGGCTGCCGGACCTGCGGATCACCCCTTTCGGCGGCAGCACCCCGGACGATCTGATCCGGCTGGCCGCCCGGGCGCCCGCCGGGCCCGCCCCCGCGGTCGCGACCGCGGCCGACGACGTCGCCCTGATCGCCTTCACCTCCGGCACCACCGGCCGCCCCAAGGGCTGTCTGCACTTCCACCGCGATGTCCTGGCCGTCGCGGACACCTTCTCGGCCCATGTCCTCCGCCCCGCCCCCGACGACCTCTTCGCCGGCAGCCCTCCCCTCGGCTTCACCTTCGGACTCGGCGGACTCGTCGTCTTCCCGCTCCGCGCGGGGGCCTGCGCCCTGCTGCTGGAGCGGTCGGGGCCCGAGCAGCTGCTGCCCGCGATCGGCGAGCACCGGGTCACCGTCCTCTTCACCGCGCCGACCGCGTACCGCGTGATGCTGGCCGACCCCCGGAGCCACGATCTCCGCTCGCTGCGCCGCTGTGTCTCCGCCGGGGAGAACTTGCCCGCCGCCACCTGGCACGCCTGGCACGAACGCACCGGCCTGCGCATCATCAACGGCATGGGGGCAACCGAGCTGCTCCATATCTTCCTGTCGGCCGCCGACGAGGCCGTCCGGCCGGGCGCCACCGGCCTTCCCGTCCCCGGCTGGCAGGCGCGGATCGTCGGTTCGGACGGACGAACGGTCCCGGACGGCAGTCCCGGGCTGCTCGCGGTCCGCGGCCCGGTCGGCTGCCGCTATCTCGCCGACCCCCGCCAGCGGGAGTACGTCCGCGACGGCTGGAACCTGACCGGCGACACCTGTGTCAGGGAGCCCGACGGCTGGTTCCGCTATGTCGCCCGCGCCGACGACATGATCATCTCGGCGGGCTACAGCATCGCCGGACCGGAGGTCGAGGAGGCGCTGCTGCACCACCCCGAGGTCATCGAGGCGGCCGTCGTCGGCCGGGACGACGAGCTGCGCGGCCAGGTCGTCGTCGCCTATGTCGTCCTGCGCGACGGGCCGCCGTCCGGCACCGCGGCGGCGGCCGCCGCCGCGGACACGCTCGGCGCCGCCGTCCGGACCCGCCTCGCCCCGTACAAATGCCCCCGCGCGTTCGTCTTCCTGGATGCGCTGCCCCGCACTCCCACCGGCAAGCTCCAGCGCTTCCGGCTGCGGGCCGGGAACTGAGCCTAGAGTGATCACGTGGCCGACCAGCACACTCCCCGCTCGCTCATCGTCACCCTCTACGGCGCCTACGGGCGCGAACGCCCGGGGCCGCTCCCGGTGGCCGAACTGATCCGGCTGATGGGAGCCCTCGGTGTCGACGCGCCCTCCGTGCGCTCCTCCGTCTCCCGGCTGAAGCGCCGCGGGCTGCTGCACTCCGCCCGCACACCGGACGGCTCGGCGGGCTACGCGCTCTCTCAGGACGCGCATCAGCTGCTGGACGACGGCGACCGCCGTATCTACGACCATCGCACCCCCCTTCTCTCCGACGGCTGGGTTCTGGCCGTCTTCTCGGTGCCCGAGGCCGAACGCCACAAGCGCCATCTGCTCCGCTCCCGCCTCCACCGGCTCGGCTTCGGCTCGGCCGCCCCGGGTGTGTGGGTCGCCCCGGCCCGGCTGTACGAGGAGACCCGGCACACCCTGCGCCGCCTCCAGCTCGACCCGTACGTCGAGCTGTTCCGGGGTACCCATCTGGGCTTCGCGGCGACCTCGGAGGCCGTGGCGAGCTGGTGGGACCTCGGTGCGGTCGCCAAGGCGCACGAGGAGTTCCTCGGCTCCCATGAGCCGGTGCTCCGCCGCTGGTCGGCGGGGCCGTCCGGATCGGCCGAGGACGCCTATCGGGACTATCTGTTCGCCCTGGACTCCTGGCGGCAGCTGCCCTACACGGATCCGGGCCTGCCGATCGAGCTGCTGCCGGAAGGCTGGCCCGGCGGCCGCTCGGCAGAGGTATTCCGGCAGGTGCACGATCTGCTGCGGGAGTCGGGCTCCGCCTTCGTGCACCGGGAGTGAGGGAAGCCCCCGCACTCACTACGGAGAGTGTCCCTCGCCCGGACGGCCGCCGAACCCCTCTGGCGAGTTGTCGCCATCATGTTCGAACCGGGCGGCCACCGGGAGGACCACGGGGACCACCGGGACCACCGGGACCACGGGGACCACCAGGATCAGTGCCCGTCCCGGGGCCCCGGCAGCCCGCCGCGCCCGGTCGGGGGCGGCCGGCTCCCGGCTCGGTACGGCGGCGGCCAGGGCGCTCCCGGCCCCGCGTACCCCTGCTCCGCCGCGGCGTGCAGCGTCCAGTGCGGGTCGTACAGATGGGGCCTGGCCAGGGCGCAGAGATCGGCACGGCCCGCGACCAGCAGGGAGTTGACGTCGTCCCAGGACGAGATCGCGCCCACGGCGATCACCGGCACCCCCAGGGTGTTGCGGATCCGGTCCGCGTACGGCGTCTGGTACGAACGCCCGAACTCGGGACGCTCCTCCGCGACGACCTGCCCCGTGGAGACGTCGATCGCGTCGGCTCCGCGGGCCGCGAACGCCCGGGCGATCTCCACGGCCTCGGCGCCCGACGTACCGCCCGGTACCCAGTCGGTCGCGGAGATCCGGACGGTCATGGGCCGGTCGTCCGGCCAGACGCCGCGCACCGCGTCGAAGACCTCCAGGGGGAAGCGGAGGCGGCCCGCGAGACCGCCCCCGTAGCCGTCGGTGCGCCGGTTGGTGAGCGGGGAGAGGAAGCCGGAGAGCAGATATCCGTGGGCGCAGTGCAGTTCGAGGAGGTCGAACCCGGCGTCGGAGGCCCGCCGGGCGGCTGCGGCGAAGGCCGTCCGCAGCGCCCTCATGCCGGCCCGGTCCAGCTCCGCGGGCACCTGGCCGTCCCGCAGGTAGGGCAGGGGTGACGCGGCCACCAGCGGCCAGTTGCCGTCGGGGAGCGGCTGGTCCGTGCCCTCCCACATCCGCCGGGTGGAACCTTTCCGTCCGCTGTGGCCGAGCTGGACCCCGATCGCGGTGCCGGGCGCGGCGTCCCGGACGAAGGAGGTGATCCGCCGCCAGGCCGCCGCCTGCTCGTCGGTGTACAGCCCGGCACAGCCGGGGGTGATCCTGCCCCCGGCGGTCGCACAGACCATCTCCGTCATCACCAGACCGGCGCCGCCGAGGGCCCGGGCCCCCAGATGGACCAGATGGAAGTCTCCCGGGACCCCGTCCCGTGCCTGGTACACGTCCATGGGCGAGACGACGATCCGGTTCCGCAGGGTCAGCCCCCGCAGGCGGAACGGGGTGAACATCGGCGGGGTGTCCGGCGGGCAGCCGAAGTCCCGGTCGACGGCGGCGGTGAACGTCCGGTCCCGCAACCGCAGACTGCCATGGGTGACCCGGCGGCTGCGGGTCAGCAGATTGAAGGCGAACTGCCGCGCGGTCTGATCGGTGTACGTCTCCAGTTGTTCGAACCATCGCAGACTGGCCAGCGCGGCCCGCTGTGTGGAGGCGACAACGGGTCGGCGCTCCGCCTCGTACGCGGCCAGGGCATCGTCGAGCGAGGGGTGTTCCCCGATCCGCGCGGCCAGGGCGAAGGCGTCCTCGACGGCGAGTTTGGTGCCGGAGCCGATGGAGAAGTGGGCGGTATGGGCCGCGTCGCCGATCAGCACGGTCCGGCCGTGGACCCAGCGCTCGTTGACGACGGTACGGAACGCGGTCCAGCGGGAGTCCCCGGGCCGCAGCCCCCGGCCGCCGAGGGCCCCCGCGAAGATCTCGGCACAGCGGTCGACGCTCCAGGACGGCCCCTGCTCGGGCCGTTCGGTGTGGAAACCGGCCGCCCGCCAGACCTCCTCCCGCATCTCGACGACGACGGTGGAGGCGCCGGGGGCGTAGGGGTAGCCGTGGAGCTGCATCACCCCGTACTCGGTCTCGGCGACCTCGAAACGGAACGCGTCGAAGGCGATGTCCGCGGCCAGCCAGCGGTAGCGGCAGCGATGGGTGGTGACGGTCGGCCGGTACACCTCGGGATGCGCCTCCCTGGTACCGCTGCCCGCTCCGTCGGCGGCGACCACGAGATCGTGCCGGGCGGCGAGTTCCGCGGCGGGCGGGGCGGGGGTACGGAAGCGGAGCCGTACGCCCAGGTCGGTGCAGCGCCGGTGGAGCAGGGCCAGCAGCCGCCGTCGGCTCAGGGCGGCGAAGCCGTGTCCGCCGGAGGTGAGCGTCCGGCCCCGGTGGACGATGTCGATGGTGTCCCAGCGGACGTATTCGTGCCGGAGGGCCCGGTGGACAACGGGGTCGGCGTGTTCGACGGCGCCGAGGGTCTCGTCCGAGAGGACGACGCCGAAGCCGAAGGTGTCCCGGGGGGCCCGGCGCTCCCAGACCGTGATGTCCCGGCGCGGGTCGTGCCGTTTCAGCAGGGCCGCGGCGTAGAGTCCGCCGGGGCCGCCGCCGATCACGGCTATCCGGAGGGGCCGGGACCGGTGCCCGGTCATGGCCGCCGGCCCTTCACCGCCCGTGCCGTTCCAGTGCGCGTTTCGCGGTGAAGGCGGCATGGAATTCCGCATAGTCGGCGCCGGTCATCAGCAGGGCCTGGGTGGCCGCGTCGAGTTCGACCGCGGCGGCCAGCGGCATGTCCAGCTCCGCGGTGAGCAGCGCCTTGGTCTGGGCCTGGGCCAGCGCGGGACCGGCGGCGAGCCGGGCCGCGAGGGCCGCGGCCCGGTCCCCGGCGGTTCCCTCGGGGACGAGTTCGCTGATCAGGCCGATCCGTTCCGCTTCGAGGGCGGTGACGGGTTCGCCGAGCATCAGCAGCCGGGTGGCATGGCCGAGCCCGACGGTCCTGGGCAGCAGATAGGCGGCGCCCATGTCTCCGCCGGACAGGCCGACCCTGGTGAAGAGGAAGGAGAACCGGGCGGTGGGGTCGGCGATCCGGAAGTCCGCGGCCAGGGCAAGGACGGCGCCCGCCCCGGCGGCCACCCCGTGGACGGCGGCGATGACGGGGAAGGGGCACTCGCGTATCGCCCGTACGGTCGCGCCGGTCATCCGGTTGAAGTCGAGCAGTTCCGCGGTGTCCAGGGCGAGGGTGGCGCCGATGATGGCGTCGACATCACCGCCGGAGCAGAAGCCCCGCCCTTCACCGCCGAGTACCAGGGCCCGGACGGAGCGCTCGCGTGACAACTGGGCGAGCAGATCCCGCAGATCGGCGTAGGCACCGAAGGTGAGGGCGTTGAGCTTCTGCGGGCGGGCGAGCGTCACGGTGGCGATGCCGTCGTCGACCGCGACCTTCAGATGGCGCCATTCCTGGGTCGGTTGAACGGATCCGGTAAAGGGGCTCATGGAAGGGGCCTCCTCCGGCAGCGGGTACCCCGCCGCCCGCGCTTGGGCCGTCTCTTTCGGACCGTGCCGACTCACTGATCCGGCCTGACCCGGCCTGATCCGAAAGAGACGCCCTGACTCCTTCCGAAGCTATCACTGCTCCGTGACTTCCGTCACGAGCACGCGATAGCACATCTCTTATCTGCCGTCAGACGCGGGGGCGGTGGCCCCCCGCGCCGCCGGACGCAGCGGAAACCCGGACTACGCCCCGGCACACCCCGCCGGGCCGGCCGGCGCGGGATCAGTCTTCGTCCACGGAGGCGAGCGTCGCCACCATCACCGCCTTGATGGTGTGCAGCCGGTTCTCCGCCTCGTCGAAGACGACGGAGTGGGCGGATTCGAAGACCTCGTCCGTCACCTCCAGCTCCGTCAGACCGTGGGTTTCATGGATGTCCCGCGCCACCGCGGTGCCGAGGTCGTGGAACGCGGGCAGGCAGTGCAGGAACTTCACTTCCGGATTTCCGGTGGCGCGGAGCACGTCCATGGTGACCGTGTACGGGCCGAGGGCCTTGATGCGCTCGTCCCAGACCTCCTTGGGCTCCCCCATCGACACCCAGACGTCGGTGGCGACGAAGTCCGCGCCGCGGACGCCTTCGGCGACCTCCTCGGTGAAGGTGATCCTGGCTCCGCTGCTCTCGGCGATCCGGCGGGCGCGGACCCGGATCTCCTCCGCGGGCCAGTACGACTCGGGGCCGACGATGCGCACATCCATACCCAGCAGGGCGCCGGTGATCAGATAGGAGTTGCCCATATTGAACCGGGCGTCGCCCAGATAGGCGAAGGCGATCTCCTCCAGCGGCTTGTCACTGTGCTCGGTCATGGTGAGCACATCGGCGAGCATCTGGGTGGGGTGCCAGTCGTCGGTGAGTCCGTTGTAGACGGGGACACCGGCGTGCTCCGCCAGCTCCTCGACGATCGCCTGCTCGTCGCCGCGGAACTGGATGGCGTCGAACATCCGGCCGAGCACCCGCGCGGTGTCCCTGGCGGACTCCTTGCGCCCGATATGCGATCCGGACGGGTCGATATAGGTGGTGGCGGCACCCTGGTCGGCGGCGGCGACCTCGAAGGCGCAGCGGGTCCGCGTGGACGGCTTCTCGAAGATCAGGGCGATGTTCTTCCCGCGCAGGTACCGCGGCTCGTCACCGGACTTCTTGGCCGCCTTCAGGCGCGCGGCCAGGGCGAGGAGTGCGCGGAACTCCTCGGCGGAGAAGTCGGTCTCCTTGAGGAAGTGGCGGCCTTCGAGGTGTATCGCCATGGCGTGCTCCTGGGTCGGTCGCTGGGTCGGCCGCCGGATCGGCCGCGGGAAATTGCAAGTATATACGAGGGCACGCATCACTATACGAGTGATGCCCGGGTCCTGGCGGGCGAAACCCCGCGCGGTCAGACCGCATCGCGTTCCACGGGGCAGCTCATGCACCGGGGCCCGCCCCTCCCCCTCCCCAGTTCGCTCCCCGGGATCTCGATCACCTCGATGCCCTGTTTGCGGAGGTATGTATTGGTGGTGGCGTTCCGCTCGTACGCCACCACCACCCCGGGCTCGACCGCCAGCACATTGCATCCGTCGTCCCACTGTTCCCGCGCGGCCGCGTGCACGTCCTGCGTGGCGGTGAGCACTCTGATCTCCGTCAGTCCCAGCGCGGCGGCGATGGCGCTGTGCATCTGCTCCGGCGGATGATCGCTGACCCGCAGGTCCTGCGGGCTCCCGGCGGGCTCGATGGTGTAGGAGCGGAGCATTCCGAGGCCCGCGTACTGGGTGAAGGTATCGCCGTCGACCATGGTCATCACGGTGTCGAGGTGCATGAAGGCCCGCCGCTTCGGCATGTCGAGGGCCACGATCGTCCGGGCCGAACCGGCCGCGAAGAGTCCCTTGGCCAGCATCTCCACCGCCTGGGGGGTGGTCCGCTCGCTCATGCCGATCAGCACCGCGCCGTTCCCGATGACCAGGACGTCGCCGCCCTCGATGGTGGAGGGGTAGTCGGCCTGCCCCCGCGACCAGTGGTGGAAGGGTCCGGCCTGCGGACCGGTGAAGAGCGGATGGTGGGTGTAGATCGCCTCGAAGTGCACGGTCTCGCGCCGTCTGGCGGGCCAGCGCATGGCGTTGATGGAGACCCCGTCGTAGATCCACGCGGAGGTGTCGCGGGTGAAGAGGTGGTTGGGCAGCGGGTCGAGCAGGAAGTCGTCCAGGTCCATCGCGTGGAACCGTACGGACGTGGGCTCGGGGTGTCCGGCGAGGAACTCCCTTTTGGTCATGCCCCCGACGAGGGCCTCCACCAGATCGGCGGTGGTCATCCCGTCGAACGCGGCGCGCAGATGGCCGGTGGCGAGCGGCCCGTACTCCTTCTCGTCGAAGACCCGGTCCAGGACGAGCGCGCGCGCCGCGGGGATCTCCAGCGACTCGCGCAGCAGATCGCCGAAGAGGTGGACTTCGACACCGCGGTCGCGCAGGACGTCGGCGAAGCCGTCGTGCTCGGCGCGGGCGCGGCGGACCCAGAGGACATCGTCGAAGAGGAGTGCGTCCTTGTTGCCGGGGGTGAGCCGTTTCAGCTCCAGATCGGGCCGGTGGAGTACGACCCGGCGCAGCCGCCCGGTCTCGGAGTCGACATGGAATCCCATGCCCCTATCCTCACCGCCCGCGGGGCCCTTCACCCGGTGGGCACCGGTCCGGGCGCCGGGCCCGCCCGATCCGCCACCGCCGGGACGGGCTCCTGGAGCGGCGGGGGAAGGGACGGCGGGAGCGGCGGCCCGGGCCCGGTGCGGTACGCGCGGTACCGCACCGGGCCCGGCGGGCGGCCCGTTCAGAGCCTGGGGTCGACGGGCTCCGACTCCAGGGCCAGCACCGCGAACACCGCCTCGTGGATCCGCCACAGCGGTTCACCGCCGGCGAGCCGGTCGAGCGCTTCGAGACCGAGGGCGTACTCGCGGAGGGCCAGCGACCGCTTGTGGTTGAGGAAGCGGTTCCGCAACTGCTCCAGGTGGACCGGACGGGTGTACTCCGGTCCATAGACGATCCGGAGGTACTCCCGGCCCCGGACCTTGACCCCGGGCTGGACCAGGGCGCCCCCGGCGGTGCGGGCGAGCGGCCGGAGGGGCTTGACCACCATGCCTTCGCCGCCCTCCGCGGTCATCGCCAGCCACCAGTCGGTACCGGCCCGGACGGAGTCCTCGTCACCGGTGTCGACGATCAGCCGCCGGGTCGTCCGGAGCAGCCCGGCCGGGTCGTGCTCCACCAGCCTGTCGATGAGCCGGAGCTGTTCGTCGTGGGGGACGTCCGCCAGGGACCGGCCCTGGACGGCAAGGATCTGGAAGGGGGCGAACCGCACACCGTCCAGGCCGTCCGTCGGCCAGCAGTAGCGGCGGTACGCCTCGGTGAAGGCGGCCGCGTCCGCGGCCCGTTCCCGCTGGAGCGTCAGCAGCCCGCCCACGTCGATGCCGCGGGCCGCGGCCGCTTCCAGTGCGGCGGTGGCCCCGGGGAAAACGGCTCCGGCCGCCGCGCCCACGGCCGCGTACTGGCTGCGCAGCAGCCCCGAGGCCTTGAGCGACCAGGGCAGCAGCTCCGCGTCGAGCAGCAGCCAGTCGGTCTTCAGCTCGTCCCAGAGCCCGGCCGCGGTGACGGCCGTACGCAGACCGCCGAGGATCTGTTCGGTGAACGCCTCGTCGCTGAAGAACGGCCTTCCGGTACGGGTGTAGAGCGCGCCCGTCGGGCCGCCGGTGCCCTCGGGGGTGCCGACGCCGAAGCGGTCGTACGCGACCTGTCCGGAGCGGCAGACCAGGGCGACGGCACGGGAGCCCATGTGCTTCTCCTGGCAGACGACCCGGTCCACCCCGTCGGCGCGGTACTGGGCGAACGCCTCGGCCGGGTGCTCCAGATAGCCCTCCTCCCCGGAGGTCGCGGTCGGCGCCATGGTCGGCGGGAGATAGGTGAGCAGCCGGGGGTCGACGGCGAACCGGCTCATCACCTCCAGGGCGGCCGCCGCGTTCTCCTCGCGGACGCCGACCCGGGCGAGATGGGCGGTCTCGACGACCCGGCGCCCCTGGACGTCGCCGAGGTCGAGGGGGCGGCCCTCACGGGCCCCGGGGGCCTCGGTGAGCAGGGGCTTCGCCGGTTCGTACCAGACCTTCTCGGCGGGTACGTCGACGAGTTCGCGCTCGGGCCAGCGGAGGGCGGTCATCTTCCCGCCGAAGACCGCACCGGTGTCGAGGCAGATGGTGTTGTTGATCCACGAGGCACTGGGCGCGGGGGTGTGCCCGTAGACCACGGCGGCCCGGCCGCGGTACTCCTCGGCCCAGGGGTAGCGGACGGGCAGGCCGAACTCGTCGGTCTCGCCGGTGGTGTCCCCGTAGAGGGCGTGGGAGCGGACCCGGCCGGAGGTGCGGCCGTGGTACTTCTCGGGCAGCCCGGCATGGCAGACGACGAGGGCGCCGCCGTCCAGTACGTAGTGGCTGACCAGTCCGTCGATGAACTCCCGCACCTGCTCCCGGAAGGCGGGGTCCTTCTCGTCCTCCCGTTCGAGCTGGGCGACGGTCTCGGCGAGACCGTGGGTGTGCCGGACGTTCCGACCCTTGAGATAACGGGCGAGCTTGTTCTCGTGGTTCCCGGGGACGCACAGTGCGTTCCCGGTGCCGACCATGGACATCACCCGCCGCAGCACCCCGGGGCTGTCCGGCCCGCGGTCGACGAGGTCGCCGACGAAGACGGCGGTACGGCCGTCGGGGTGGGCGCCGTCCCGGTAGCCCAGCTTCGCCAGCAGGGTCTCCAGTTCGGAGCTGCACCCGTGGATATCGCCGATGATGTCGAAGGGGCCGGTGAGGTGCCGGAGGTCGTTGAAGCGCCGTTCGAGGACGACCTCCGCCGTTTCGGCCTCGGCGGGGCTGCGCAGGATGTGCACCTTGCGGAAACCCTCGCGTTCCAGGCCGCGCAGGGAGCGGCGCAGTTCGGCGCGGTGGCGTTTGATCACCCGGCGGGGCATCCCGGCCCGGTCGGGACGGCCGGCGTTCCGTTCGGCGCAGACGTCTTCGGGCATGTCGAGAACGATGGCGATCGGCAGGACGTCGTGTTCGCGGGCCAGCCTGATCAGCTGCTTGCGGCTCTCGGCCTGAACGCTGGTGGCGTCGACGACGGTCAGCTTCCCGGCCGCGAGCCGTTTGCCCGCGATGTAGTGGAGGACGTCGAAGGCGTCACGGCTGGCGGACTGGTCGTTCTCGTCGTCGGCGACCAGTCCCCGGCAGAAGTCCGAGGAGATGACCTCGGTGGGCTTGAAGTGGCGGCGGGCGAAGGTGGACTTGCCGGATCCGCTGGCCCCGATGAGGACGACGAGCGCGAGGTCGGTGACCGGAAGGCGGCGGACCGGCGGAGCGGCGGGCGGGCCGGCCGCGGGAGCGGTGGCGTCCGGGGTGCCGGTGGTGCCGGTTTCGTGGGGGATGGTCATGCGGCCTTCGCCTCCTTCTCGGTACGGTCCTCGCAGGTACGGTCTCCGGCCCCGCCGGTGGCTCCCCCGGTGCGCCCGCCGGGAGCGGGGTGTTCCTCGGCGGTACGGGTGAACACCGCCATCTGGGTCGGCGGGCCCACCTCGGGGTCGTCGGGGCCCACCGGGAGATGGGCCACGGTGTAGCCGTGGCCCGCGGCGACCTGCTCCGCCCAGGACCGGAACTCCTGCCGGGTCCATTCGAAGCGGTGGTCCCGGTGGCGTACGTGTCCGGCGGGCAGGGTCTCCCAGCGGACGTTGTACTCGACGTTCGGTGTGGTCACGACGACGGTCGCGGGCCGGGCCGAGCGGAAGACGGCATAGACCAGTGCGGGCAGCCGCGGCAGGTCGAGGTGTTCGATGACCTCGCTCAGCACGGCGGCGTCATAGCCCTTGAGGCGGGCGTCGGTGTAGGTGAGCGCCCCCTGGAGGAGGGCGACCCGGCCGGCCTGCCGCTCACCAAGGCGGTCGAGCCTGAGCCGCCGGGCCGCGATCGTCAGGGCCCGTACGGAGACGTCGACCCCGACGATCTCGGTGAAGCGGACGTCCTTGAGGAGCGCCTGCACCAGCTGGCCCTGTCCGCAGCCCAGGTCGAGGACCCTGGCCGCGCCCGCCTCGCGCAGCGCGGCCAGGATCGCCTCCCGCCGCTGCTCGGCGAGCGGCACCGGGCGTTCCTCGGTGTCGGTGGTCTCGTCGACGGCGTTGTCGACGTCGTCGACGTCGAGGTGGTCGGCCTCGGCGAGCCGGACGAGTTCCAGCCGCTCCGTCGCCTGCCGGGTGAGGCTCCAGCGCCGGGAGAGGTAGCGGCTGGTGATGAGAGCACGTTCGGGATGGTCGGCGAGCCAGCCCTCTCCGGCGCGGATCAGCTTGTCGACCTCGTCCGGCGCGACCCAGTAGTGCTTGGCGTCGTCGAGGACCGGGAGCAGGACGTACAGCTGCCGCAGGGCGTCGGAGAGCTTCAGCTCACCTTCCAGGACGAGCTGTACGTAACGGGATTCGCCCCACTCGGGGAACTGTTCGTCCAGGGCGACGGGGCGGGCCTCGACCCGGCTCCAGCCGAGGGGTTCGAAGAGCCGGGCGACCACTGCGGGGCCGCCGCGCGCCGGCAGGGCGGGGATTTCGATCCGCAGTGGCATGGGGGTTCCGGCCCGCTCCGGCAGGGTGGCGCACACTCCGCGCAGGGCGCTTCCGAAGACCGTGCTCAGCGCCACCGCCAGCAGGGACGAGGCCGCGTAGGGGCGGTCGTTGACGTACTGCGCGAGCGCGGCGTCGGGTGCGCCACCACGGCCCTTGCCCTTGCCGCGCCGCACCAGCGCCACCGGATCGACCTCCAGCAGCAGCGCGGCCGTGCAGCCCTGCTCGGACGCCTCGGGGTAGAAGACGTGCGCCCGCCCGTGCGAGGTGGCGAACGACTGCGCCTTGCCGGGATGCTTGTGCAGCAGAAAGCCCAGGTCGGTGGCGGGTCGTTCCGGGGTACCGGTGGTTCGGATCGTCAAGAACACCTGACCGATTATGGAGGGTTCAGGGTTTTCGGCGCGCCGGATTATTCCGCCGCGGGCGTCCCGGTGGGCCTCCCGCGGCCGTGCTCGGCGACGGCCGAGGCGATCCGGGCGATCGTGCCGGGGCCGACCCGGCAGCAGCCGCCGACCAGCCGGGCGCCCGCGTCGAGCCAGCCGGGCACCGGCCGGGGGCCGTAGGTGACCGGCCCGGTCCAGGCCTCGCGCCGGACGTCCCACACCTCGCCGCTGTTCGGATAGGCCACGGCCGGTTTCCCGGTGGCCACGGCGGCCCGGGCCACGGCCCGGCGGGTATCCCCGGGTTCGCAGCAGTTCACCCCCGCGGCGATCACCTGGTCCACTCCCCGGGCCGGCCCGAAGGCCGCGTCGAGGTCCTGCCCGGCACGGGTGCGTTCACCGCTCACCGTGTACGAGAGCCAGACCGGCACTCCGCAGCCCGCAGCGGCCCGCAGCAGCGCCTCGGCCTCGACGGCGTCCGGCACCGTCTCCAGCGCCAGGACGTCCGGTCCGGCCGCCGCCAGCGCCTCGATCCGGGGCCGGTGGAAGCGCTCCAGCTGCCGTACGGTGAGGCCGTAGCGGCCGCGGTACTCGCCGCCGTCCGCGAGGACCGCCCCGTACGGCCCCACCGAGGCGGCGACCCACACCTCGTCGTCGCTCTCCGCGGCGGCGGAACGGGCGAGCCGCACACTGCGGGCGAACATGCGCCCGGCCTCGGCCCGGGTCAGCCCGCCGCGGCCGAACCCCTCGAACGACGCCTGGTAGCTCGCGGTGATCAGCACCCGCGCGCCCGCCGCGACCCAGGTCCGGTGCGCGGCCCCGATCAGATCGGGGCCGTCCACCAGAAGGCGCGCCGACCACAGATCGCCCGAGAGGTCGCACCCCCGCTCCTCCAGCAGGCTCGCGAGGCCCCCGTCGAGTACGACGGGCCCCTCGGCGAGGGCTTCGGCGAGCGGGCGGGCGGGGCGCACGGCTCAGCCCAGCCGGGACTGGACCTCGGCGGAGATCAGCTCCAGATGGTCGAGGTCCGACAGGTCGAGGATCTGGAGGTAGATCCGGGACGAACCGACGGCGGCGTAGTGTCCGATCTTGTCGACGACCTCCGCGGGCGAACCGGCCAGCCCGTTGGTCTTCAGCTCGTCCACCTCCCGGCCGATGGCTGCGGCCCGCCGCGCCACCTCGGCGTCGTCCCGTCCCACGCAGACCACCAGGGCGTTCGAGTACACCAGCTCGTCCGGGCCGCGGCCCTGGGCCTCGGCGGCCTCCCTGACCCGTCCGAACTGCCGCTCGGTGGCCTCGACGGAGGCGAAGGGGATGTTGAACTCGTCCGCGTACCGCGCGGCGAGGCGGGGGGTGCGGGTGGCGCCGTGGCCGCCGATCAGCACCGGCACCCGGCCGTTGGCCGGCTTGGGGAGCGCGGGCGAGTCCGTCAGCTGATAGTGGGTGCCGTCGTACGAGAAGGTGTCGCCGACCGGGGTCTCCCAGAGGCCCGTCACGATCGCCAGCTGCTCCTCCAGCCGGGCGAACTTCTCCTTGGGGAAGGGGATGCCGTAGGCCCGGTGCTCCTCCTCGAACCAGCCGGCCCCGAGTCCCAGTTCGATCCGGCCGCCCGACATCCGGTCCACCTGGGCCACCTGGATGGCGAGGACGCCGGGAAGCCGGAAGGTACCGGCCGTCATCAGCGTCCCGAGCCGGATCCGGCTCGTCTCCCGGGCCAGACCGGCCAGCGTGATCCATGCGTCGGTCGGACCGGGCAGTCCGTCGGCGGATCCCATGGCGAGATAGTGGTCGGAGCGGAAGAAGGCGTCGAATCCGAGGTCCTCGGTGGCCTTGGCGACGGTGAGCAGGGTGTCGTAGTCGGCGCCCTGCTGGGGTTCGGTGAAGATACGGAGGTCCATACCCCCATCCTGCACCCCACGGGGGCGGTACAGGCCTCCGGCCTCACTCGCGCCCCGTCCGCGCGGCGGGAAGAATCCCACCGGCCGGGTGGGGTCACGGGACGGGTCGCCGGACCGGTCACGGTGAACCCGCCGTGGAATCGACCGCGTCGGGGACGCCCAGCGCTTCCGCCCGGTCCGGCCCTCCGCCGGTCGGACCCTCCGGGCGCCGGACCGCCGGGGGGCGAAGGGCGGGAGCCCCGCCCCCGCGGGGCGCCCGGGGCGGCAGCGGCACATGGCACGAGACCGGCCCGTCCGCCCGGGCCGGACCGGGCGGCAGGACCGCGGGCCGTCCGGCGACCGGGCCGGCGGCACCGGGCGCATGCCCGCGACCGTCCCGTACGGCTGTGCCGTTGCGACGCCCGTCCTCCGCGGGCGGCAGGGCGCCGCCACCCGGGACCCGGTCGGTCCCGCGGGCGGGACCGTGGTCCTGCGCCCGGGCGCCCAGCGGCCCGGGGACCCCGGCCGGGACGGCGGCGGGCGGACTACCGGGAGGACCGGCCCGCTCCCCGAGCACCCCCGGGGGCCTGCGCAGATCACGGCCGGCCAGATCCGCCGCCGAGAGTCTGCGCAGCATCGCGCGGACCCGGTCGCCCGCCTCGTCGGCCGCGTCCATCGCCTCCACGCAGTGCCAGTACAGCCCCTCCTCGTCCGTGGCGCAGGCCACTCCGACGAGGGCAATGCCCACATCGGCGAGGAGGGCGCCCAGCGCGATCAGCGCCTCACGGGGGTCGTCGATGCCCGTCAGCAGGACAGCTCTGGCCCCGCCCCGGACCGGCTCCGCACCGCCCGGCCGATCATGGCCGCCGGACCCGGGACCTCCGGTCTCGGCGAGCCCGCGCGCATCCCTGCTCAGCTCGGGCGGGCCGAGGGCCACCAGTTGTCCGCCGATGGCCTGGGCCAGCAACTGCGCCTGCCACGCCTCGGCCACCACCTCCGCAACCGCCCTGCTCCGCGCAAGGGCGAGTCGACTCATATCGATGAGTCGTTCCGCGTCCATGTACGCCGCCCCCGATCGTACGACTGTCTGCCCATTGATTCATTACCCAGCGTGAAGGGCTTTGAGTCAAAAAGCCAGAGGAAAACGGAAATCTATGGACAGGAGGCCGGATGTGAACAACTCGGCAACTCCATAGAGTGACGAAACCATGATCCCGGCGGCCGACATCAGGACCCACATCACTCTCAACGCCCCCCGAAAACTCCCAAAACTCATAAAAACCCCGCCGATACCGGACAACCGACAGGCGGACGGCCGGCCTCACACCGGGCCCCCCGCCGCCCACCGGCCGGGCGTCAACTCCGCGGAAACCGGCTTTCGTTCCGGTCGATCTTGTCGGAGAGCGCCGCCAGCGGATCGACCCCGACGACCGCACAGAACTGGAGCAGATACGCCAGCACATCGGCCACCTCGTCCCGCACCCGGTGGGCGTTCCCGGCGTCAGCCATCACGGCGGCCGACTCCTCCGGCGTCAGCCACTGGAAGATCTCCACCAGTTCGGCCGCCTCCACGCTCAGCGCCACGGCCAGGTTCTTCGGTGTGTGGTAGGGACCCCAGGACCGGGCCTCCGCGAACTCCACCAGTCGGCGCTGGAGTCCGGCGACATCGAGCCCGCCGGTCCGCCCGCCGTCCGCCGCTCCCCCGCCCCCTCCGGCGTCGGCGGAACCGTGCCCACTGCTGCCGTTCTCATCGATACCGCCGCCACCGTCGCCGATCCCGCTGTTCCGTGTTGTCACGGCACCAGGTCTACCACCGACACCCCCGCGACTCCCCGGGCGAACGAGGCGTCGCAGACGGCGCCCACCAGCCGCACATGACCGCGCGCCGCCGTCTCGGCGGCAAGCTCGAGCAGCTCACGGGCCTGCCCGGCGTCCAGTCCGCGGTCCAGGCCGTCCGCCAGCACGGTGAGGGACTGATAGGCGTCGGGGATCTCCGCGGCCCGGTCCACCGCGAGGACCCCCGGCCCGGTGAGCAGCACCAGCGCCAGGGCCAGAAAGCGCAGCTCGCCCTCGCCGAGCCGGGCCAGCGGTGTCGCCGCCCGCCCCGGCCCCCGGTCCAGCAGCGCCCGCAGCGTGCCGTCGGGCAGCTGCTCCACCGCCAGTTGACCGACCTCCCCCCGGCAGCCGGCCCGGGCCGCCGCGGTCAGCCGCGCGTACCGCCTCGCGCACTGGTCACGGGTCCGGTGGAGCACCTCGGCCAGGTTCTCGCAGCCCCGCCGGAGCCGGCCGTCGGCCACGGCGACCGGACGCCGCATCTCCCACGGCCTGGGGTCGCAGGCGAAGAACGACCGCAGCGCGACCACAGCCTGCTCCGCCGCGGCGAGCACCAGCAGTTGCCCCTCCGTTTTGCCCGCGACCCGCAGCGGGAGCAGCGCGGTGCCCAGCCGGCCGTCCGGCAACGGCGCGCGGGTCACCGGCACGGATCCCGCGGTCAGCCACTCGGCCTGCACCGCGGACCGCCCGGGGTCCCGGAGCGCGGTCCTGAGCAGTGTCTTCCCGTCACAGGTCAGCCGCTCGCCGACGATCCTCAGAGCGGGTTCGGCCTGAACGGCGAGATCGAGCCGTACGGTTCCGACCGGGCCGTCGACCGTACAGCCGAGCCGGAAGCCGCGGCGCCCCTGCGCATCCGCGGCCGCTCCCTCCGGAACGCACGACTCCGGGTCGGGGAACACCTCGTCGAGCCGGGCTCCGCCGGCCAGGCCGCCCAGGGCCTCGTACGCCTGTAAGACACTCGTCTTCCCACTTCCGCTGGCGCCCGCGATCAGGGTCAGCGGGGCCAGCGGGACGACGGCGCCGCGATGGGCCCGGAAGGCGGAGAGCCGCACTTCGGTCACGGTCGGACGGACGGTGGTGGTGGTGGCGGTGGTGGTGGTGGTGGTACGGACGGTACTGCGGGCGGCGGCGGTTCGGCCGGGCGCCCCGGTGGTGGCGGCGGCCCGGCCGGAGCCCCGGGCGGGGCTGGACGGGTCGGTGGATGCAGCGGATCCGGCGGAGGCGGGAGATGCAGTGGAACCGGCGGAGGCGGCGGACGCGGCGGTGAAAGAACCGTTGTCGTTCATGCGCGGGACGGTACGCAGCGGCCCGGGCGCCGAACCGTTCCGCCGCCGGGACCTTCCTACGAACGGGCGACGCGGTCCGGCCCGGAGCGGCGGCCGCGCCCCGGCAGCCGGGAACCCGCCGGGCGCGGGCGGTCGTTCAGCCCCGGGGCACGGTGGTGAAGGTGCCCGTCGCGGCCTCGGTGATCCCGTCGACCTCCATGCCCGCCGGAGTCAGGAGGAACACGTTCCGGTCGACCCGGTGCATCCCGCATTCGAGTCCGAAGACGACACCGCTGCTGAAGTCGAGGATCCGCTTCGCCACGTCCGTGTCCGCGCCCGTGAGGTCGAGGAGCACGGGAATCCCCCCGATCAGATACTCGGCCACCTCCCGGGCATCCGCGAAGATCTGCACCCGCAGCACGATGAACCGGCGCTGGCGCGCCGCCGCGTAGTCCTGGGGGACCGTCCGGTGATCGACCCGTGACGGCCATTCGTCGCGTCCTCGCAGGGGAACGACCTGGGCCAGGCCCTCCCACTGTTCGTCCGTGACGTCATACCTTTCGTACCTGCTCATGACCCCATCCTCCCGCCCCTCACCCGTTCGGCCCAAACAGCGACACGGATGGGCCACGCACCTTTCACCGGCACATATGTCCGCACCGGCCGCACAGCGGCCCCGCCCGGGCCCGCCGGGTCCGGACCGGTCCGCCGCCGGGTCCGGGGACACGGTCCGGCACCGGCGCCGGAACCGGTGCAAACACCGTATCCAACGGCACCGACACCGGCCGCCGTCCGGCCCCGCGACCGGTCATGGGCAACCCGGCACCCGTCACCCCCGTGCACCCGTTCGCAGCTCACCCCCCGGCCCCTCCCCCGCTCTCCCCGCAGCAAACAGCTCACCGCGCCCCGCACGGCTCGCGCCGCCCGGCAGCACGGCCCGCCCCACCCCGCACAGCTCACTTCGGCAGACACAGCTCCGGAAACTCGTCCTCGGACGGCAGCCCCTCCATGGGCCGCCCGAACGGCGAGTGCAGGGGCCGGTATCCGGTCGCGGCATAGATGTCCTCCGCCCGCCGTCCCGCCCGTGCCGCCGATACGGGATCCCCGCACGCGGCCTGCGAGAGGGCGATCACCGCCTGCGCCTGCCCTTCCTGGAGCCGGAGCTGGGACTCCTTGGCAAGGCTCAGGGCGGAGGCCGCGTATCCGAGCGCCTCCAGCGGCCGCTGGAGGCGCGTCGCGCACACCCCGAGGCCGAGGAGCGCCATCGTGCGCCCCTTGAGATAGCCGATGTCCTCGGCCGTCGCCCGGGCGATCCGGAAGTGCTCGAAGGCCCGTTCGTACTGGCCCAGCTGGTAGCGGGCGTGCCCCATCGCGATCATCGCGTCGAGCCGCAGCCGCGGCCGCCCCGAGCGGCGGCTGAGCCGGCACGCCGTCAGGGCGGCCCGCAGCGCGCCGTTCCCGTCGCCCGCCTCCGCGCCGATCATGGCAAGCACGCTGAGCACCTCCGCCTCGCCCGGCAGGTTCCCGATGGCCTGGAAACCGCGGCGGGAGGTGGTCGCCAGCTCCTGGGCGGTCACCAGCAGCCCCAGGTCCAGGGAGATCGTCGCCAGGGTGCAGCTGATCCGCGAGGGGCTGTCGGGCGCCCCGATCTTGTGGGAGAGCGCAAGGGCCCGGCGGCAGAGCCGCTCGGCCTCCCGCAGCCGCCCCATGCTGTGCAGCACCTCGCCCAGACCGAGGAACGGCTGCGAGGGGCTGCGGCGGAGCTTGCGGTCGATCGCGATGGACTGGCCGTAGTACTCGGCGGCCTGGCTGAGGAGTCCGAGGTCGCCGGAGACCCCCGCGAGGTTCGACAGGGCGACCGATTCGGCGACCCCCCAGTCGGCCCGCCGTGCCAGGTCGATGGCCTGTTCGAAGTGGTTGCGGCTGAGTTCCAGATCGCCCCGGGTGAAGCTGACCAGGCCGAGGCTCTGATGGGCCGCGGCCTGTCCGCGGAAGTCTCCGGCCTGATGGGCCGTGCGCAGTCCGACGGCGGCGACCGCCGCCCAGGAGTCGGTATGCCTGCGGAGCCAGAAATAGCCCCGGAGGATATCGGCGATGATCCAGACGCTGGAGTCGGGCCCGCCGCCGGCTTCGCCGCCCGCACCGGGCTCGCCCGTCCCCGGCGCCGTACCGCCGTCGCCGGGCGCTTCGGCCTCGATCAGCCTCACCAGTTCCGCGTGTTCCGCGTCGAACCAGTCGGCGGCGCGCTGCGGGTCGTCGAAGGTGACCGGGCGGGCATCAGGCGCCACCGGCGTCACCTCCAGCCGCAGGATCTGCGGATAGAGGGAGCGGGCCGCGGAGTCGGCGGACGCGGCGTACCAGCGCAGCAGCCGGCGGCGGGCCTCCCGCTGAACAGGAACCGGATCCCCTGCTTCCACAAGCAGTCTGGCGTACCACCAGATCAGATCGTGCAGCCTCAGCCGGTCCCGGCCGATCCGCTCGACCAGATGCTCCGCGAAGAGCCGGTCCAGGATTCCCCCGGCGGCCGTCACCGAGGTGCCGAAGAGCGCCGCCACGGCCGGTACGGTCGTCACGGGCCCCGGCAGGATCCCCAGGATCCGGAACGCCTCCCGCGCGTCCGGGGCGAGCCGCCGGTAGGAGAGTTCGAACGTCCGGCGCACCGCCGCGTCCGGATCGCCCGCCACGGCCAGCGTCTCCAGCGGGTTGCCGGACCGCAGCTCGCGTACATGATGGGCGATCAGGCTGTCGGGGTGGAGTGCCAGATTGGCCGCGGCGATGCGCAGTGCCAGCGGGCTCCGCCCGCAGATGGCGACGAGGTCGGCGAGCGCCTCCGGCTCGGCCTCGGCCCTGCGCGCCCCGACCACACTGCGGACCAGCGCCTTGGCCTCCTCCGACGCCAGGGGCTGGAGCGGCAGCATCGAGGCGCCGTGCGTCACGATCAGCGACCCCAGCCGGTTGCGGCTGGTGACCAGGGCGAGACATCCGGTGTCGTACGGCAGCAGTTGCCGTACCTGATCCGCTGATTCCGCATTGTCGAGAACGATGAGCACACGGCGGCCCGCGAGGGTGGACTGGTACAGCTCGGCCATCTGGGCGGGTTCATGCGGAATGTTCTGGTACGGGATGCCCAGGGCGCGCAGCAGTCCGGAGAGCGCCTCCTTGGGGCCCATGGGGCTCTCGTCGCTGTGGCCGCGCAGGTCCAGGAAGAGCTGGCCGTCCGGGAACGCCTCGCGGGAGCCGCGGCACCAGTGGAGCGCCAGCGCGGTCTTCCCGCTGCCCGCCGGACCCACGATCATCAGTACGCCGGAGCCCCCGCTCGCCTCCTCCACGAGCCGCCCCAGCTGGGCCAGCTCCTTGGCCCGGCCGATGAACGCACCGGTCCGGGAGTGGCGCTGGACGGACTCGGCCTCGGGACGCACCGGCCCCCCGGCGTAGTCGTCGTGGGAGCGCGCATGGTCCTGACCGGGGTCGTGGCCGGACCCGGCGGTGTGCTCACGGCCGTGCCCCGGCGCGCTTCCGCGGCCACGACCGTGACCGATGCCGGTGCCGGTGCCGGTGCCGTACCCGGGGACACCGTTCTCCCGCCCGTCCCCCGGCGTACCCGCGGGCCCGGCGGCCGGGCCGCCGTCCGCGCCGGGTCCCCCGGCTCCGTCCGGATCCCCGTCCCGTTCCGTACGGAGCCGTCCGTCCGCCGCCGTCCAGGCCCCCGCGGGCCCTTCGGCGGCCGGACCGTCCGGTGCGCCCCCGCGCACGCCGGCGGCTCCGCCGGACCGGAAGAGCGGCGGGTTTCCCTGCCTGCCGCGGTGCGTACGCTCCCCGGTGCCGCCCGTACGCGGATTGGGTACGGCCCCGAGAAACCATCCCGCGCGGCCCGACGCGTCGCCCCGGCCGCGTTCGGTCCGGGGGACGACGGCGTCGTCCAGCAGCAGCGGGTCGGCCCGCAGGATCATGTTCTGTACGTGCCGGAGGTCGGCGCCCGGATCCAGGCCGAGGTCCTCGGCAAGCCGGGTACGGGTCTCGTTGTAGACCTCCAGCGCCTCGCCCCGGTGGTCGGCGCGGTAGAGCGCGATCATCCGGAGCATGGCGAGCCGCTCGTGATGGGGGTGCTCGGCGGTGGCCCGCGCCAGCTCCTCCAGCACCAGTTCGCGGCGGCCCAGCAGCAGCCGGGTCTCCGCCCGCTGGGTGACCGCGGAGATGTACGACTCCTCGAACCCGGCGCCCAGCCGGCGCACCAGGCCCTCGGGCGCGGTGCCCGCCAGCACCGGTCCGCCCCAGTCGGCCAGGGCCGCGTCGAGCAGCCTGAGCCGCTCGTCGAGGTTGTCGGAGCGTTCGGCCCGCAACAGCGACGAGCGGAAGCGGTGCAGGTCGACGGCGCTGGGATCGCCCTCGATCAGATAGCCGTCGCCCGACTTCACCAGCGCGAAGCCGTACTGTTCGGCGTCCTCGGCCGTGAACCGGCCACGGAGGCGCGAAACATGGACCTGAAGGCTGCCCCGGGCGCTGGACGGCGACTGTCCCTCGTCCCAAAGAAGACTGATCAGTCTGTTTGCCGGGACCACCCGCCCGACGTCGAGCAGCAGCAGGCCGAGCAGCAGCCGCTCACGGCGCCGCCCGATGCGCAGTGATGCGCCGTCGACGGTCCATTCCAGGCCGCCGAGGATCCGGAACCGCATTCCCCCATCGGTCATATCGTGAATCCTCCGCAATCACCCCGCTCGGTGGCAAGCGTTTGGCAATCAGTTGGCCAAGCTCTGGCCGGTGACACCTGAGACATTTGACGTCTGCTCGGGCTTGAACACGGGGAACTCGGGCGGTACGTAAGAGGAAAGGGCTCACCAGCATGTCTACCGATATGTTCATCGAGACCGACAGGACGCACCAGACACGATCCCAGAGTGCCATGGACCAGGACACCGAGGACGCCCTGCCGGCGGAGTTGCCGCTCGGCTCCATCGGCCGCAACCCCGACAACCCCCGGGAGGCCCTGCGGGACCTCGAACCGCTGACCACCAGCATCCGGGAGATCGGCCTCGTCAACGCCATCACGGTTGCTTCGGTGGAGGCGTACGTACGGGAGCGGCCGTCCCGGGCCACCGAGCTCGACCAGGGTGCCCGCTATATCGTCGTCGACGGCCACCGGCGGCTGGAGGCCGCGCGCAAGGCGGGGCTGGCAAGCGTCCGCGTCAGCGTGGACGACGCCCTCGTCTCCACCGACCGCTCCCTCCTCGAAGCGGCTTTCGTCGCCAATGTCCACCGGGACGATATGAACCCGCTGGAGCAGGCGTACGCGCTGAAGAAGCTGGTGGAGTTCTACGGATCCCAGAACAAGGCCGCCAAGCGGCTGGGCATCGCCCAGTCGACGATCTCGTCCAAGCTGTCCGTCCTCGAACTCGGGCCGGAGCTGCAGGCGGACCTCCTGGCGGGACGGCGCAAGGTCGTCCATGTGCGCAATCTCTCCCGGCTCAGCCCGCAGCAGCAGAAGCAGCGGGCGGACGCCCGCGCCGCGGCCTCCGCCTCGCGGAACACAGATGCACGCGCGGGCAGGACGTCCGACCACCGGCATCCGGCACGGGTGCACGCCCCGCCGGGCACCATGGCCGGAATTCCGCGCCAGCGGGGGATCGTGACGATGCCCTGGGCCGACGGGGTGGCCTGCGCGGAGATCGCGATCGCCCGGATGCGCCCGTCGGAGCGGCGGCGGATGCTGCAGCGGCTCTGGCAGGAGGCGGAGAAGGAGGCCCGCGCGGCGCGCAGGCCGGCCGCCCCCGGGCGGGCCTGATCCGGGCGGCGCCGCCCGGGCCGCCGGCACCGGCTACGGGACCAGTGGGAACGCCCCTCTCGCGTACAGAGCCTCTTCCGGACCGGCCGGGCCCGACCGACCCGGATCCGGTCCGAACGTACCGACCCGACCGACCCGACCAGCCCAACTGATTGAACCGGCAGCACAACTGAGCCACCGTCGCCGTCGACCGACCGGAACCGGCCGACCACGACCCGCCTCCGGCGGCGGTGTACGGGACGATCAGCCCCGTACACCGCCGCCGGAGGCACGTTCCGTACCGCCGGGACACCGGGTACCGGCCGGGCCCGCCGGACCGGTCCGCCCGGAGCGCTCCGGCGCGGCAGGCGCGGCAGGCGCGGCCGAGCCTCGCCGCGGCAGCCCGGGACGGCCGCCGGACGGTTACCCTCCCGGCCGGGAGTCTGGAATCATTCCGCTCCCCCGGCAGAACCGCCGTCCTTCCCGGGCCGGTTGTTCACCGCAGTGCGTCCCGCCGGGGCCCGCCCGGGGCCGGCGCGGCACCCGGCGACGGCCCGGCCCGGCCCCGTACCCGACCTCTGGATCCGCCCGTGACCCTGCCCAGACCCCTGATCGCCGTTCCCGCCCGCTTCTCCCCGTCGGCACCGGTCCTGCCGGATGCCGCGGTGGTCGGTGCCCGCTCCCTGGTGGACGCGGTATGGCGGGCGGGCGGCGAGCCCGTCGTCCTCCATCCCTACGCGCCCGGCGGCATCGCCTACCCGGACGATGTGGCGGCCCGGCTCGCCCGCTTCGACGGAGTCCTGCTGCCCGGCGGCGGGGATCTCGCGCGGCACCGCTGGGGCGGTCCGGAACCGTGGAGCGGCCCGTCCCCCGACGGCGATCCGCTGCACGGCATCGCGGCGCGGGGCGGGCAGGGCGCTCCGGACACCCGGGAGGACGACGCCGAACTCGACGGTTTCGACCTGGAGCTGGCCCGGCAGGCGCTGCGCACCGGGCTGCCGATCCTGGCCGTCTGCCGCGGCCTGCACATCGTCAACACCGTGCTCGGCGGCACCCTGCACGAGGAGACGGCAGCCGCGGAGACCGACCACCGGTATCTGATGCACCCGGTGTCCCTGCGTCCCGGCTCCCGGATAGCGCGGATCGCCGGGAACGAGACGGTACGGGCCTCCTGCCACCACCGGCTGCGGGCCGATCTGCTCGGCGACGGGCTGCGGGTCACGGCCCGGGCCGCGGACGGCACACCCGAGGCGCTGGAACTCGTCGGCGCCAAGGACTGGCTGACCGCGGTCCAGTGGCATCCGGAGGACACCGCCCGCGACGACCCGGCCCAGCAGCGGATCTTCGATGCCTTCGTACGGGCGGCGGCGGGCGCTCCCTGCCCCTGAACCCCGCGCCCCAAACCCGGCGCCGGGTCGTCGGCCGCAGCCGCCGCACATGGACGTCGACCGTCCGCGTACCGCCGAAGTAGTCGTAGCCCCAGACCTCCTGGAGCAGCTGGGCGCGGGTGA